>JBKQKT010000229.1:0-14547 GCA_052147365.1 Candidatus Korobacteraceae bacterium
GGCGTTTCTCTTCCTCCTAGCAGTTACCGCGCTGACGATTGCGCTGCGTCGCCACCGCTATCTGCTGGTGGGGTGGTTATGGTTTCTGGGGACGCTGGTACCGATGATAGGGCTGGTGCAGGTGGGGCGGCAGGCGATGGCCGATCGCTATGGGTATTTGTCTTTCGTCGGGCTGTTCCTCATTCTCTGCTGGGGGGCGGCGGAATGGTCTGAGCAACTGCATGTTCGCCCAGCTTGGCTGGCGGCAGCAAGCGTCATCGTGCTTTTGGCGATTGCCGCGGTCACGCATCGCCAGGTCGGCTACTGGAAGGACAGCTACGCGCTGTGGACGCACACTTTGCAGGTCACGGGCCCAAACAAAGAAGCGGAAGACAACTTAGGTGTGGTTCTGCTAAATGATGGCCGATTGCGAGAAGCACTTCCCCACTTCCAGAAAGCGGTTGCCCTTAATCCAAATTCGCCCATCTACAACCTGAATCTGGCCATATGTGAGCATCGGCTAGGGAACCTGGCCCAGGCTATGGAGCATTACCAGGCAGTGATAAGCTTGACGCAGAACGATATCGCGCATTACGCCCAGCGCAGGCATGACGCTTTCTACTATATGAGTTTCGTGTATCGGGACCTCGGAGATTTCCCTCGCGCCTGGGAAAGCCAGGAGGAGGCGCAAAAGCTGCTTGGCGACTCCGGCGAAAAGTAGTGACCGTGCCAGTGGTTGAAAACGATGATGATGAAGGTAATCTCCGTCAACGTTGGTAAGCCGCGGGAGTACGAATGGCGAGGTCAGCGTGTCAGGACCGCCATCTTCAAGAGCCCGGTGGAAGGGCCAGTCGTTGTGAGGACGCTGAACCTCGAAGGTGACGGACAGGCTGACCTGACGGTTCACGGAGGATTGGACAAGGCCGTTTACGCCTACCCTTGCGAGCATTACCTCTATTGGCAAAAGCAGCTTCCCGATTGCACCCTCGTACCGGGCAACTTCGGTGAGAATCTCACACTGGAAGGAGCTTCCGAGGAAGCCATCCATCTCGGCGACCAGTTACAGATCGGGACGGCGCTGTTTACAGTTACCCAGCCGCGCTCGCCCTGCTACAAGCTGGGCGTCCGCTTCGATCGCGACGACATGACGAGGCGCTTTTACGAGAGCCGGCGCTTCGGATTCTACCTGCGGGTGCTGCGCGAAGGTGGGGTTCAGCCTGGAGCGGAACTTAAGGTAGTGAGTCAGGATCCAAACGGGGTCAGCGTTGCCGATGTGATTAGGCTCTTCACCGGGGACAGCCGCGATCCCGCCGTGTTAGACCGGGCCCTGAGAGTCAGTACGCTTCCCGAAGGATGGCGCCATGCGTTGCAGGAACGGTTCGAAGGCCATCGCGGCCAAGACTGACAGTAGGACAATGTCAGGCTCGCCCTGCGACCTTTGTGGGGTGTCACGTTCCCGGGACGGGAAAACTCGCGGAACTGTGCTGCAAGTTCTTGCAGCGTGATTTCTGTGTTGCCTATATATTTCAATAGCTTACGGCGGTGACAAAATTGCAACAATGTTTACGGTTTTCGTCTGGGGTCTTTGCGTGCACCACTTCGCAATGGTTTCCGGAGGAATATCGCAAGGAGCGATAGCTTGGTCGCGACCTGCTCCTTGGGCAGTAACGGCCCTTCGTTGAACACCGTAGGGTGTTTGCGTTAGCAGTCTCAACCTCGCGAGTCAGGACTCTCAACCACGGAGGTAGCAACTTGAACAGAAAATTAGCATGGTCGGTCTGCTTACTGGCGCTTGCTCTCTGCAGTATGCCAGCCATGGCAGGCACTACTTTGTATAGCAACCTGGGAACGGGAAGCGACGTGTACAACTGCTGCTCGGGCTGGACGGTATCTGGAACCGGCAGCATCGGCACCAGCTTCACCAGTGCGAACGAGTTCCAGGTCACAACCGGCGGCAGCGTCGGCGAGATTGATGTCGGGGTTGGTTTCGTGGAAGGCGTCAATTCCTTCTACCTGGATATCGACGCCGATAACGGCGGCAAACCGGGATCGGTGCTGGCCTCGTTCACCGGCTTGTCCAGTAGCGAAACCTTCGGAGACTGCTGCGGCTTAGTCTCCATTACCGGCATCTCGGGACTGAGCCTCACCACCGGAACCAACTACTGGATGGTCCTTGGTCCAACAAGCACCAGCGCAACCACCTGGGAAGCGTGGAACTTCAGCAACAGCGCCACGGGCATCGATGAATATTCAACCGATGGCGGCAATACCTGGGTCAGCAACGGCAACCAGCCGCAGGGCGCATTCCAGATCCTCGCCGGCACCGGCACCACGCCGGAGCCAACTTCTTTGCTGCTGTTCGGCACAGGAGTGCTGGGCGTAGTCGGCGCCTTCCGTCGCAAGATGAAACTCTAAACCCCGTCTCCCAGTTTCCAAAAGCCGGAGCCAACCAGCTCCGGCTTTGTTCTTTTGGTCCGGAATTATGCGGTTCCGGCGGATGCCTGCATCAGCCATAAGACCTGAGCGCCAGCCTCATCACATTTTGTCGTCGAGTATAGTTGCAGTCTGTTGTTTCCATTGCATGGCGACGCCCATACCACGGCCAAATAAGACAATGCCAACTCCCACGCTTTCGCGCGACTTGAGCGTCAGCCACGCCTCCGCAGTCGTGGTGGGCACCATCATCGGCAGCGGCATCTTTCTGGTCCCCGCCGAAATGATGCAGGCCGTCGGCTCGGCCTGGCTCGTCTATCTCGCATGGATTGTCGGCGGCTTACTGTCCGTGGCCGGCGCCATCACCTACGCCGAGCTTGGCGCCATGAAGCCGCAGGCCGGAGGCGAGTACGTTTATATTCGCGACGCGTACGGCCCGCTGCCAGGCTTTCTCTACGCGTGGACATGGTTCGCCATCGCCAAGCCTGCTTCGATTGCAACTCTTACCGTCGGATTCGTACGAATCCTCGGAACGTTCCCGGTCTTCGAGTTCTTCAATCATGACGCAGTGCACTCGCCGTTCGCTATCAGCTATGGACAACTGGTCGCCATGGCTGCAGCCGCGCTGATCACCGGGCTGAACTACATCGGTATTAAGCGCGCCGGTGATTTCCAGGTTATTTTCACGCTGCTGAAGATCGCGATCATAGTCGCCGTCGCGTTCATGGCCTTCTCCGCTGCCGGCGGCACGTGGCGTAACTTCCAGACCAGTTTCCTCGGCGCTAGGGGCGGATTTGCCGGCTTCATGGCTGCGCTCATCGCCGCGCTATGGGCCTACGACGGATGGAACGACTTGAACATGGTCAGCGGCGAAATTCGCGATCCCGGGCGCACGATCCCGATCGCGCTTATTGCTGGAGTCGGCGCGGTCGCTGTGCTCTACATGCTGACCAACGCCGCTGTGCAGTACGTACTTCCAGCGACGAGCATTGCAGCCTCACAGCGACCCGCGTCGGAGGCCACGGCCGTCGCGGTCGGGCCATGGGGAGCAGCCATCGTCTCCGCCGGCATGGCGCTGTCCATGCTTGTGGCACTCAACGGGACCATCATGAGCGGTGCGCGAGTCCCCTTCGCCATGGCTCGCGATGGCTACTTCTTCAAGGCAATGGCCGAGGTGCATCCGATCTTTCACACGCCCTCGGTAGCGCTCATCGTCCAGCTTGTACTTTCGATAGTTCTGTTGTTGTTCGCAGGTAGTTTCCGGCAGCTCTTCTCGCTGGCGATCTTCGCAGAATGGCTTTTCTATATGACCGCGACGAGTACCGTGTTCGTTCTCCGTCGCAAAGAGCCTGACACCCCGCGTCCGTACCGGACCTGGGGCTATCCATTCGTGCCGGCGCTGTTCGTCGCAGCCGCAGCGGTGTTGCTCTATTACACCTTCACCGAAAACATCAGGAATTCAGCGTGGGGAGTGGGCGTGATTCTGGCGGGAGTACCGATCTATATATACTTCGCGAACAAGAAAGAAGCAGCGAGCAACTAGCAACTAGCAACTAGCAACTAGCAACTAGCAACTAGCAACTAGCAACTAGCAACTAGCACTCAGCCGCAGTCCCCTCTCGTTGTCATCCCGACCGAGGACTTTAGTCCGAGCGGAGGGATCTGCGGTTTTCCATGAATCACCATGCGCGCCGCTACGTGCTGACGGCCTTCATCGCTCGCTCATACACCTTCACATATTCGCGGGCCGAGTTGGGCCAGGAGTAATCCTGCGCCATGCCGTTGCGCATCAGCGTCTGCCAGACGCTTTGATCGGCATAGACCTTCAGCGCCGCCTGCACCGTCTCCAGCAGGGCTTCGCCGGTGTATGGCTTGAACTTGAAGCCCGTGCCCTTCAGGGTATGCGGATCGAATTGCTCGACGGTATCGTCGAGTCCCCCTACCGCGCGCACAATCGGCACGGCGCCATAGCGCAAGCTGTACATCTGATTCATGCCGCTGGGTTCGTAGTGCGACGGCATGAGGAACATGTCGCTGCCGGCTTCGATTTTGTGTGCCAGAGCGTTGTCGTAGGCGATCTTCACTGCGAACTTCTGGGGATACTGTTTGTTAAGCCGCCGGAACATGGCTTCGTACTCGGGCTCGCCACTGCCGAGGACGGCCATGATCAGGTTTTCGCGCGCGAGACGGTCCGCAACCTGCTGCATAAGATCGAAGCCTTTTTGTGCGACGAAGCGCGAGATGATCCCCACCACCGGCCATTGGGTATCTTCAGCGAGTCCGAACTGCCTTAGCAGGTCCCGCTTACACTGTCCCTTGCCGGCGAGGTTTTCAGCCGAGTACCTAGCCGCAGTGTATTGATCTCGTTCCGGGCTCCACTCTTCGTAATCCACGCCATTCAGGATGCCAGTGAGATTGGCCGCGCGTGAGCGCAAAACTCCGTCCAGCCCGAACCCATATTCCGTAGTCTGAATCTCCTGGCTATAGCGCCGGCTCACGGTAGTGATGTAGTCAGACATCGCGATCGCGCCTTTGAGGAAATTCACCTTGCCGTAAAATTCCATCTTCGACATGGTGAACAGGTCCCATGGAAGCATGAGGAGCGGCAGGATTTCAGGCGGGAATAATCCCTGGTAACCCAGGTTGTGAATGGTGAAGACGCAGGGGACGTTCTTGAAGGCTGGGTCCTGGTCATACAACGTTTTGCGCAGTATGGGAACCAGCGCCGTCTGCCAGTCGTGGCAATGAAAGACATCGGGTACCCCAAGGATCTTCGCCGACTCCAGCACGGCACGGCTAAACAGAGCGAAACGCTCAGCGTTGTCGTGATAGTCGCCTAGCGCCGTGCCGTAGAGAGCGTCGCGGTCGAAGTACGGAGGGTAGTCGATGAAATAGAATTGCACTCCAGCGTGCACGCCACCGTCGAGCACAGAGCAAAACCGGTAACGGTCGTCGAAAGGGACGGTGATGCTGGGGATGACTCTAGCCGGATTATCGAGCTTGGTTTGCTTGTAGCGAGGAAGATAGACCGTGACCTTGTGGCCCAAGTGGGCGAGCGCCGGTGGCAAAGCGCCGATGACATCGGCCAACCCGCCAGTCTTGGAAAAGGGTACGCATTCGGATGCCGCAAAGGCTATATGCATGAAACCTCCAGGCGCGCGGAGGCGCCTCCGCGGAAAACGCCGAACTGCGTAACTGAAACTGCGCTTATAGGATGAAAGAACTGACGAAACAGTTGAGTTTAATTGCCGAATTGAAAGAGGGTCAACGTGGCCAAGACCGCGTCGAAGAATTCCGCTGCGGAACATAGCGGGAAACGCAAGCCCAAGCTGGGACAGCATTTTCTGACTGACCGCGAGGCGGCGCGGCGCATTGTCGCGGCGCTGGGCGATATCTCGAACCGCATCGTCATTGAGATTGGGCCAGGCCGCGGCGTTCTTACCGATTTGCTGATTCCGCGGGCGAAGCGCGTCATAGGCATCGAGCTTGATCGCGTGCTGGCAGCGCAGTTGCGTATGAGGTATGCGACCAAGCCCAACATCGAGGTGCTCGAATCCGATTTTGTCACGGCTGAGTTCGCCTCCATGGTCGGCCGCAAACCGGGCCCGCTGCACGATCTTCGTCCCACGCAGCCTGAGACCGTGGATGTAGTCGGCAACCTGCCGTATTACATCACCTCGGACATCGTGCTGCGGATTCTAAAGCTGCATCAGAACATTGAACGCGCCGTCATCATGGTGCAGCGCGAAGTGGCAGATCGCATCGCCGCCGAGCCCGGAAGCCGCGACTATGGGCTGCTCTCGGCCACGACGCAGTTGTTTGCGCGCGCCGAAAAGCTCTTCACGTTGCCCCCGGGAGCGTTTTCTCCGCCGCCGCAAGTTCACTCCACCGTGTTGCGGCTCACCATGGCGCCGCGTTTGGAAGAGTTGCAAGTTGAGGAAGGAACGTTCATAGCTTTCCTGAAGGTTGCTTTTGCGCAGAAGCGCAAGACACTGCTGAACAACCTTCGCGGACAATATGCCGACGCGGCCGTTCGCGCGGCACTCAAGTCCGCTGGGCTGCGCGCTGACGTCCGGGCCGAGGCTGTACTTCTGGAAAAAATGGCCGCAGTGTTTAAGGCTTTACAACGGGCGTAAACTTGATTTGGGCTTTGGTGTGATGTCAAGCACGGTTCGTCAGCCGGCTGTTGCCGGACGCTTTTATCCAGCGAATGCGCAACACTTGCGAGCAGAGGTGGAGACGTACATCACAGCGCCTGCCAGCCCATCAGGCGAGCCGGAGACCAAGATTCGCGCCTTCGGCTGCGTCGTCCCTCACGCGGGATATGTGTACTCCGGACACGTTGCCGGAGCCGTATATGGACGCCTCGATTTGCCCCGCCGCTGTGTAATCTTGTGCCCAAATCACACCGGCGTAGGCGAACCGCTGGCAATCATGAGCGAGGGCTTGTGGCATACCCCTCTGGGTGATGCGTCGATCGACGAAGAATTGGCCGTGCAGTTGAAGGCGAAGCTGCCGCTCCTCTCAGAAGATCAGGCTGCACACCGCTACGAGCACGCCCTTGAAGTGCAGCTTCCTTTCCTGCAGGTGCTGGCGCCAGGGTTTCGGTTTGTCCCTATCACGGTGGGAACGAGCAATTTCGACGTGCTGAGCGCCCTGGGGACGGTTATCGGCCACGTGGCGATGGAAGCGAACGAACGGATGCTGGTAATTGCTTCCAGCGACATGAATCATTACGAGAGCGACAGCGTGACGCGAGTAAAGGACCGCCGTGCGATCGATCAGCTATTGGCGCTTGATCCGCGAGGACTTTACGAGGTCGTGCATAAAGGCGACATCAGCATGTGTGGATATGGGCCGGCGGTGGTGATGCTGACCGCAGCCCGGAAGATGGGAGCGACACAGGCAGAGCTCATTCGCTACGCTACGTCCGGTGATGTCTCGGGCGATCGCGACATGGTGGTTGGTTATGCGGGAGTCGCGGTGTATTGAGTTCTTGAGCAGAAGAAAGGGCGACCGGTAGGTCGCCCATAATTTCGATTGTCTACACTCATTACTTACCAGAACCGCTATGGCCACCACCACCGCCGCTGGAGTGTCCACCCGAGCTCATCGCTCCTCCATGCCCGGCAGAATTCGCGCTGCCATATCCAACTGATCCAAACCCGCCCCGCGAAGCCTCTGCAGAACTCCAGCCTGAAAATCCCGATGCCGAGTGCGGAGAAGCAAACACATGGCTCGATGGTCCACTGTGGCTTGCGCTGGGCACAAACACGTTCGTGCCCCGGTTTACCGCCTCTTCGTTCCGGACATTCGGCCCAACCAATTGGTTTCTCAGAGCAGTCGGACCGACGGTGCGGCCACTAATGACACTGGCAAAATCCGGGGGAATGCGCCCGCCCGGAACATATGCAGGCGATCCTGAGGCTTTGCCAACCAGAATTGTCGGTTTAGGAGAGCTACCCGCCGGCGCCGCCGGCGTGTTCACAGGCTGCCATCCCGCCGGTGGTTTTGTAATCACCGGAGTGGTTTGGAAGTTGTTTACATACCACTGACTAGGATAGCTGCCGGGGAGCCAGGCCCATCCTACGCCGCCACCCAGGTAGGCCCAGGAACCGTAGTGATACGGTAGCCATCCCCACGGGTACGACGATGCCCAGGTGTACCCCAGCCCAGGGCAAAACATCCATGCGCCATTCATATACGGATTCCATCCGATCATAGAATCGGAGAAACCGTAAGGCTGCCAGGCATATCCATACCCGGGAGCGTAGAAATAGTTGCCGTAGTAGTTAAGGTCCTGCAGCCCGTACCCTGATCGCGGCCCGCCGTAGCCCTGGCTCCCGGCATAGGCGCTACTGTAGGCTTCGCGCTCCTTGTTCCAGGCATCCACCGGCAATGTTTCTGTGCCATGGGTCAGCTTGTAGTCGGATGGCTGGCTCGGATCCAAAGTTAGCGTCTCGCCCTTCTTGACGCTCAGCACTTGCGGCAGTCCCTCTTTCTGCACTTCACCCCTCAATACCGTAAGTTGCAGTTGGTCCTGCGCGGCGCTGACTCGCGCCAAGGTATTACGACGTACGAGGAAGGTTGTACCGTCGGCGACCGCACGGTAAACGTCATCGCTTTTCGGGCGGACATCGAGGAAGACGACACCCCGCACCACTTCAATCTCATTTACTTTGACGCCGGCATCGTTTGCCGAAAGCCGCCGAAACTTGACTTCTGAATTCTCCGCCAGGCGCAGAGCGCTTTGATCTTCGAACTCGACCTCAGCCAGCCCGTCGTTTCTGGTGACGATGCGCGTCCCCTCCACGATGGGCGTGTTCAGAATCGCGCGATCCAACCCCTGGTCTGCGTGCTCCATCTGTACCTGTCCGTCAATGTAGCTGAGACGAACAATGCGGACGTGCGACTCCGCCTGAGCGCCCACAGATGCCGCAATCAATGCGATCGCAGCTACTACCGACAACGAAAACACCAAGCGCTCTGACATAAGGAACTCCCCCTGACGTAAAGAAAGCTTGAACCTGAGAGATGGGATCGGCGGGTTTTGCGGCAAGCCTCGTCGAGGCCTTCTCTGCTTACACCCATTAGAACACCGATGAGGCGGGAAGTTGTCGAAAATCGCGTGCCGAATTTGTAAATTCGTGGGTAGCCGGCCGGAACCGGGAGGGGGTCCGGCTTCTGCTTAAGGCTGGGCCTCACTTTGGCTTGCCGTTGTCGAGGCGCTAATCGTCTTCAGCAGGTGCTGAGCGCTCTGCCGGCTAATGTGCATTAAGTTCGGGTCGTCTGCAATTTTGCGCAGCATGGGCTCGATGGCGGTCAACTCCTCAACCTGGTGGCCAGCCTGTAACTCTTCCAACTCGCGCAGCCGTTGGTCCAGGCCGAGCTTGTCGTACCGATAGCTCCAGGCGAGTTGTCGGCCGTAGTCGATGGCCGTAGCAACTCGCAGGAATAACTGTGTCAGTTGCTGCACGTCGGGGTTCTGGGAATAGTTATAGGTGCTCGAACCCCGCACTTGGACGGACTTGTACGCCAGCGTCTTGGAACCGGTTTGCGCGATGCGCTTGAGGTGCGAATCGAAATCGCCCTGGAAGTAATTCAGCCTGCGGGCCGAATCAAAAATCTTCTGTCGGTTCGTCTCCGACATGATGAAGTCTCGCTGCACAGCATCCGTATCCCCAACCTGTGAAGGGCTTGGGGTTCCGTTGAAATGAGTCTTGCCGTCTGACTGGACTCGAATGGAATAATTCTGCCAGGGAACCCCCTCGCTCCACTCGAAGTTGAACCATACTGACGCCTGATCGCTCGCGGGCGGCGCAGCCTCTTGCGACTGAGACACCAGGGAGAACAGGAGTGCAGCCAGGACAACGCGAATTCTCATTCTGGCCAGAAATTTTATCTGATCTGTGGCCATTTCAGCACGCCGGTTTGCTGGCGTCGCAGAGTCGCTGCGGTGTGCAGATGGCAGATGGCGATGGCTAGTGCATCGGCGGCGTCGGCCGATTCCGGAGGAGCCGGTAATTCCAGCAGGCGCGCCACCATAATCTGGACCTGTGACTTCTCGGCCTTGCCGTATCCGACCACAGCCGACTTGATGGAGAGCGGTGAGTAGGCGATTACTCGCAGTCCGGCTTGCGCAGCCACCAGCATGGCAACTCCGCGCACATGTCCCAGTTTCAGCGCCGACTTTACGTTCACGGCGTAGAACACGTCTTCGATGGCCACCTCTTCCGGAGTGTAGCCAAGGATAATCTCCGTAAGCCCTTCGCTGATCTTCTTCAGCCTGAGTTCGAGCGGTTCCCTGGACAAAAGCTGGATCGCACCGCTGCAAAGGTGGTGCAGACAGCCCCCTCCGTTTTGCTCCACCACTCCGTACCCGGTGTATTCGCCGCCACAATCGACCCCTAGGACCCGCATGGCGCGAGTGTAGCAGGAGCGGTTTGCAGTTCGCTATTCCATTCCCGCTCTTCGCCGGAAAGAGTGCGCGTGCCGCTTGACTCCCGTCGCCCGGGCGGCTACTTTGCCAGTGCATGCCCGAGAGCCGCATCGTCACCCTCACTACCGACTTTGGTCTCAGCGATCCCTTCGTGGGCATCATGCATGGCGTGGTGCTCAATATTCATCCTGAGACCACCATCATTGACATCTCGCACGCGGTACATTCCTACGACCTGCTCGATGGCGCGTTCGCGCTTGCACAAGCGTATCGTTTCTTCCCGCCGCGCACGGTACATGTGGTGGTGGTCGATCCTGGCGTGGGCAGCCGGCGGTGGCCCATCATCGCCGAAACCGACGATTACGTCTTCGTGGCGCCCGATAACGGCGTGCTCTCGCTGGTGGAAGCACGTGAGCCGAAGTTCTGCGTTCGCCACATTACTGCCGAACGCTATTTCCTCCAGCCAGTGAGCCACACCTTTCACGGTCGCGACATCTTTGCCCCGGTCGCGGGATGGCTCAGCAAAGGCATCGCACCGGCCGAGTTCGGGCCCGAGATTTCCGATCACGTGCGCCTGCCGGTGCCGGCGGTGGAGCGCGTCGGAGGCAACAGCCTGCGCGGCGTGGTGCTGAAGGTGGACAAATTCGGCAACCTAATCACCAACATCAGCAGACAGGACGCGCCACAACTGTTCGCGTCGTCTCCCCCTTCGTTTAGTCTGCTGATTGCGGGGAAGACAATCACGCGCCTGTGCCGGTCATATGCAGAAGGGGGCGAGGATGAATTGTTCGCGATTGTCGGCAGCTCGGGATACCTCGAGATCGCGGCCAGGCAAGCTTCGGCGGCAGAAAAGCTGGGGGCGGGGGTAGGAGCTCTGGTGGAGGTTGTGTTTCGGCTGTAGCTATGGAATCATGACCGGAGTCATGAGTTCAAGGCATACGACCATGAAGAAAATTCCTGCGGGAAAGTCGAAGGCTCACCCGACTGTAAAGCTTGTGCCCGCCAAACCTAACGCGGACAGCATCTTCGGCTACATGGTCGGAAAAGCGAAAATCGTCGGTGACATAATCGGCCCGATCACGCCGATCGAAGACTGGGAAATACTGAAGTAGTTTCGGCACAGTTACGGGTTCTTCGGCTTTACCCTAGCATAGCGTTCCATCTCGGCTGTCCACTTCAGGAAGCGCAACAGTTCCCGCCGCTCGCGCCAACTGAATCCCCAGAATTCCAGGAAGCCAATGCTGTGCATCTTAATGCCTGTGTAGGTTTCAATCCGCCAACGCAGGTAGGCGCTGCGCCAGGGTGTGAGATGATGGCCGCGGGTTGCGTTCCACAGAAAGCGCAGAATGTAGCGCATGTTCGCAATCAGTATATCGGCGGCATGTCCCCAATAGGGGCGGCATCGCCGGGAAGCCTGATGAAGTCCTCGATAGCAAAGAAGCCGGAAGCTATGGTGCGCGCCATGTATCACAAACTGGCGCGTGCCTGGGGACGCCAGCATTGGTGGCCGGCGGAGACACCGTTCGAAGTCATCATTGGCGCCATCCTCACCCAGAACACGTCGTGGACCAATGTGGAGCGCGCGATGGCGAACTTGCGAGCAGCCGGAAAGCTCAGCGTCGAAGGCATTCGAGGATTGCCGTTGCCGAAGCTGCAGCAGCTCATTCGCCCTTCTGGATATTTTCGCCAGAAGGCGCAGCGGCTGAAAACCTTCGTCGCCTTCCTGGATGCACGCTATGCCGGCTCATTAGAGCGCATGTTTGCCATCCCAACGGAGCAATTGCGGGCTGAACTCCTGACGCTGAACGGTATCGGCCCGGAGACTGCCGACTCCATTTTGCTCTACGCAGGCAACCACCCAATCTTCGTGGTTGATGCCTACACCCGGCGGATTCTGGAGCGGCATGAAGCGGTACGCGCTGGAGCGAAGTACGATGAAGTTCGTACTCTGGTCGAACGGGCATTGCAGCGCCAACAACCGCTTCCGCCGCAGTCCGCCAATCCGCGAAAGCCAAGCCGGCCGGAAGCCCATCCCCCTTCCGCGATGAGCACGGCGCAGCGCAGCCCGCTGGCACAGGTTTACAACGAGATGCACGGACTGTTCGTGCGGGTCGGAAAACACTATTGCCGAAAGAGCGAGCCCCAGTGCAAAGTGTGTCCCTTGGGCTCGATGCTCAGCAGCCACACACCCGACCGTCACTGCTTAAACGCTGGATCGGAGCCCGCTTCGGGACGCGGCGTCCAATCCAGCGAGTAGTACTGTCCGCGATCGCGGCCCCAGGGGTCAAACACGTTGATCACCGGCTGTAGCTGCGGAGTCAACTCGGGGATGTTGCGCATCAGGATGCGCTTCAGCGGCGACACCGGCTGCTGGTGACCGTTCGGCATACCCGCTTCCATCATCTCCGGCCCGGGCCCGTTGTGGTTCACCCAATCAATGCCTAACTGGGTGTAAAACTCCGGCCTGAAGCCGGAGGTAAAGAAGCGGTCGCTGTATAAGCGGCGCGAGGCGTTCAGAATGAACACGACAAATTGCGTCTCCGAAATGGCGAACCCGTGCGGTCGCGTCGTTTCCGCCAGCCAGCCCACGACCGTATCCACATCTTCGATGTTGTCAACCACCGAGCCATTGGGATGGCCCAGGCAGTCGTTGATGAGCGAGCCGTCCGCATTTCTCTGCGCATCCGTTATCACTTTCGATGCGTCGCAAACGTGGGTGCCGTAAACCTCGCGCAGTTCACTCACGTAAGCTTCCTGCTGTTGGCGCGCGGGCGACCCAGGCTGCAGGTGTTGATCTACAAAGTCGTTGTAGCTGGTCATTTGCCGCAATCCGTACTGCCGGCGAAATTCGTTGAAACGCGGCACTCCGTGCTCGCGGTCGCGGATCAGGTCAAGGGCCGCGATATCGATCTGTTGCGTGGGAGTATCGAGCCGGGGCAGCTTGATATTCTGCAGGAACTGCGGTTGGTTGTGCAGCGTCAGCAGTCCCAGCCGCTGGCGCCCCATGCTCAGCCCCCAGTTTGCCATCCCGCGCGAGCGCATGGCGTCCGTGGCTTTGCCTTCGAAAGTCTCGATGACCGCTACTTTCTGTACGATCTGGTTGGGGTCCTTGTTGAGCTCCCGGTATTCGAGCAGGTCGGGCATCAAAGCATGCAGGCGGTAAACTGTGACGAACTCTTCCGGAAAGTTGAAGGGCGAGCCGAAATGATTTACGCCGCCATTGACATCGTTGGGGTTGGCGATATTGTAGTTCGGCACCTGGCTGCCCAGCCCGAAGATGCCCGGTCCAGAGGCAAACACTGAATACCACTGCGATTCTGCGGCGGCGTTCTTGGACTTACCAAAACCATGGACCACAACATCCGCCAGCGCCTTGGACACATCCGGGTCGCCGGTCCCGATCAATCCGTTCCAGTTGGCATTCATGCCCTTGTAGAGCGGCTCACCGTAGAGCAGTTGCGTTGTCCATTCGACGGTGTGGATCTTGGCGATCTCGGCCGCGACCACCAGCCGCGCCACCTGGAATAGCTCCTCGGGGGTAACGTCCTGGTTGCGTATGACACGACTGGGATCGGACGGGTTGCGCAGGCCGCTGTCTGCATCAGGCTTCAGCGCCCCTTGCCTGCGAAATTCGTCGACGAAGGAGTTGTGCTCCCGGGCAAACAGATTGTGATAGAAGCTCAGCCCGACCGACCAGTTGTCGGGAAACGCCACTGACTCCTGTCCGGCCCATTGTGGCTGCATGGGATCCCCGGCTGAGAGTACCGGCAAATAGCCGGGACCCGGCACGCCCGCCATCGGCTCCAGTAGCATTTTCGCCGGGTCTTTGGGATCGCGCTTCACGCGCTTCACCGAGATTTCGTCGAAGCCGTAAAGTTGCGAAGCATCCCACCACGCTGTGTTGTCGTTGCTGAAGGTCTTGGGCGCGCGCGTCAGATAGGTGCGGCCGCCGGCAGAGAACTGACCCGGGGGTGAGTCTTGCTGCACATAAGTTGTGTCCACGCGGTCGGCAGGCCGGCACCCGAGCTTTTCAATCTGGTCGGGGGTCAGCGGCGTCTCGACGTTGTTTACCTTTTGCGTTTTGCAGCCGACGTCCATCATGGGTGGAGCATTGTGGCCTTCCTCCATGTGGGAGAACCAGTCGTGGGTCATGAATTGAATCCAGAACGCGGCCAGCACGTTGAAGAACGGCGCCT
>JBKQKT010000230.1:0-3702 GCA_052147365.1 Candidatus Korobacteraceae bacterium
CACGATTTGCAGTTTCCTGTGCTGGCGCTAGTGGTGAGCGGAGGGCACACGCATCTTTACCTGGCGCAGCGCAAGCAAGATGGTTGGCTGTACCACGATGTGGGACATACGCGCGACGATGCTGCCGGTGAAGCCTTCGATAAAGTCGCCAAGCTGCTGGAACTCGGCTATCCCGGCGGGCCAGTCATCGACTTCCTGGCGCAGCACGGAAACCCAGCGGCGGTGAAGTTTCCTTTTGCGCAGATGAAGCACCGCGACCGCAATCCTCAGAATCGCCACGCCGACGAGGATCGCCGCGTGGACTTCTCCTATAGCGGCATCAAGACCGCTGTCCTGCGGTACGTGGAGACACATGCCATGCGCGAGAAGATTGAACAGCGGAGGCAGGCGGTGGCGGCCTTGGCCTCGCGCAAACCCTCCGATTATCTCGCCACCTGCGATCGGCAAACGCTCGACCTTGTTGCATCGTTCCAACGCGCCGTTGTGGATGACCTAGTCAGCAAAACGCTCCTAGCCGCCGGCGAGCACAATGTCGCCACGTTGCTGGTGACCGGCGGTGTGGCGGCCAATCGCGAATTGCGGAAGACTTTTGAAGCCCGTGCCGCTGGCGAGGGACTCACGGTCTTTTTCCCGTCGCGCAAACTTTCTACCGACAATGCAGCGATGATCGCGGCCGCGGCCTATCCGCGGTTTCTGACAGGCGAGTTCGCTGCTGCCGAGTTCTCGGCCGATGCGGCGTTGCGTCTGCGGTAGATGAGGTAGAAGCAGGCCCCTCGCCGACTAAAGTCGGCTCGGGATGACAAAAATAAACGGCTTAGACGCGGGCCTGAAGGCCCGCACTACCCAAGCGGCGCCCCCAAACGACTTTTTCAGCAGTTGTCAAGGCGCGCCACCTTCAATCAAAGTTCTGCTTATTCTTCCTGTGGAGAAATCTTTGATTCGATGTCCATGTCGCGGAACTCGCTTGATTCGAAAATCTCACGGCAGTCGAGACACTCGACGTATTCTGCGTCTTCGTCACGGGAAACAACTTGGACACGAGGATGGAGACACTGCTGGTCCATGGATTCGCTCTATAAGAGGTTGGGGCTCCGAAGCAAAGGCTGGTTCATGTTCATGCGAAGATGAGGAATTGCTGGGTATTTTGAAACCCGAACTCGGGCTTGTCAAGCGTTTCCGGCATTCTGGAAGGTTAATTTTGCAGGTGAGCCTTGTCCCTACCAGCTTCGATGCTCCGCTCCCAAAGCTCTAAAATAGAGGTATTCAGGCGGCATAGGTGAGAATATCCGACGAAATAAATCGCCATTCATTAAGCCATTGCCTGCTCTATACTTACAGCTCAATGTAGAGTCAGCTGCTGGCTGCAACGGCTTGCAATGGGAACCAGCCGCGTCGTAGAATCAATCTGCGACTGATTTGGTCGCATATACATCTGAGTACTGATGCTGAAACTCACCAAGAAAGCGGACTACGGGCTGATTGCCATGCGGCACTTGGCCGAGCATGCCGACTTGGGAGCGTGCAGCGCCAAGGACCTGGCCGAGATGTACATGATGCCGCAGGAGGCGCTGGCCAAGATCCTGCAGAAGCTTACTAAAGCAGGGCTGCTGGTTTCTCAGTACGGCACCAACGGTGGCTACACGCTGGCGCGCGATCCGAGGCACATCAGCGCTTTCGAGGTGATACGCGCGATTGATGGGCCTTTGTTTATTACCTCGTGCAGCTCGGCAACCGAAGACTGCGAGCAGAGCGACCGTTGCACGGTGCGCGAGCCGCTGCGCAGGGTGAGCCGCAGCATAGAAGAAGTTTTGAGCCGGCTGACGATTTGGGAAATGACCGAACCGGAGCACGAATCGGCGCCGGAGCTGGTAACTCTGGGCTGGACCTCGAGCAAGGCAGAACAAGTTTAGGAGACCTGACAAGCAATGAGCACGAATCTAATCTCGGGCAATGGAAACAAGGACGTGAAACTGCCCATCTACATGGATAACCATGCCACCACGCGGACCGATCCGCGAGTGGTGGAAGAGATGCTGCCCTACTTCACGGAAACGTTCGGCAACTCCGCCAGCCGCAATCATGAGTATGGATGGGTGGCCGAGCAGGCGGTGGAACAGGCGCGCGATCGCATCGCCAAGCTGATCGGCGCCACAGCGAAAGAAATCATCTTTACTTCGGGCGCGACCGAGAGCGACAACCTTGCCATCAAGGGCGTTGCCGAGATGTACAAGGAAAAGGGAAATCACATCATCACTCAGGCCATCGAGCACAAGGCCGTGCTCGACACCTGCAAGCGCCTGGAAAAGTACGGCTTCCGCGTCACCTATCTTCCGGTTCAGAAAGACGGCCGCATTGATCTCGACGACCTGAAGCGTTCGATGGATGACAAGACCATCCTGGTCACGATCATGGCGGCGAATAACGAGATTGGCGTGCTGCAGCCGATTCGCGAGATCGGCGCTCTGTGTCACGAGCGTGGCGTGTTGTTCCATACCGATGCGGTGCAGGCGATTGGCAAGGTACCGTTCAACGTGATTCAGGACAACGTGGATCTGGCCTCCATAACGGCGCACAAGCTCTACGGGCCGAAGGGTGTAGGCGCGCTGTACGTGAGGCGCAAGAACCCGCGCGTGCAGTTGGTGGCCCAGATTGACGGCGGCGGACACGAGCGCGGTATGCGCTCGGGGACGCTGAACGTTCCCGGAATTGTGGGGCTGGGCAAGGCGTGCGAGATCGCCCACCACGGAATGGCTGAGGAAGGAAAGAAGATGGCGGGCCTCCGCGATCGCCTGAAAGATGCCATCATGGGCCAGTTGGATGAGGTGTACATCAACGGCTCGATGGAGCACCGTCTGCCCAACAACCTGAACATCAGCTTTGCGTATGTGGAAGGCGAATCGCTCCTAATGGGCATCAACGATATTGCGGTTTCTAGCGGCTCAGCATGCACCTCGGCGACGCTGGAGCCATCTTATGTATTGAAAGCCCTGGGCGCCGGAGATGATTTGGCGCACAGTTCCATCCGTTTCGGTCTCGGCCGGTTCAACACCGAAGCCGAGGTAGATTACGTGGCTGAGCGAGTGGTGGATACAGTGAAGCGGCTGCGCGAGTTGTCGCCGCTGTACGAGATGGCAAAGGAAGGAATTGATTTGACGAAAGTCCAGTGGGCGGCGGAGCCGACTCACTAGCCGGGTAGAGCATTAGTACGGGTAGAGCGGCGCTTTAGCGCCGCGTTCGGGCGCAAGAATTGTTAGGAGCCGGCTTCAGCCGGCGGCAGAGTTTTGTAATTTAGGAGATAACGCATGGCTTACAGTGATAAGGTCCTTGACCATTACACAAATCCCCGCAACGTGGGCTCGATGGACAAGAGCAGCCCCGAAGTGGGCACCGGGCTGGTCGGCGCGCCGGAATGCGGCGACGTAATGAAGCTGCAAATCAAGGTGAACCCGGCGACCAACATCATCGAAGACGCCACGTTCAAGACGTTTGGCTGCGGCTCGGCGATTGCCTCTTCCTCGCTCGCCACCGAGTGGGTGAAGGGCAAGACCGTAGACGAAGCGCTGACCATCAGGAACACCGACATCGTGAAGGAACTGTCGCTGCCCCCGGTGAAGATCCACTGCTCAGTGCTGGCGGAAGACGCGATTCGCGCTGCCATCGGCGACTGGAAGAAAAAGAACGGCGTACCACAGGGCACGACGC
>JBKQKT010000231.1:0-3596 GCA_052147365.1 Candidatus Korobacteraceae bacterium
GGCAAGCCCATCTTGCCTAAAGACTTCAACGTAACCGAAGATGGAAAGCCTGTCACGGGGAATGTTGGTTGGCGAAGGTTAAGGAACGAAAAGCACGGCAACGCTAAATTGGATCACCGCCGAGCGACAAACAGTTGTGCAATTTTGAGCAGACCCAGGTCTCGGGTTGCTCGTAGCCTTGGGACCTTCAGGAGTGTGCGTTATGTATGGCGCGTCATGTCAGCTGGGCAATCAAGGCGCAACTCGACTTTCCGAGTCCGCATGTTACGAACGCAGCGCTCAAGAGCGGTTTAACGAAAGAAAGTCAGAAGAGAAGCAGGTCGAGCGTTTGCTCGCTGTTCTGGCAAAGAAGCTCGGTCGACCTGGCGTGCAGGGCACGTCGTCTTCAGCGCCATTGCTTAGGCCCTTACTCTCTGTTCGATGATGGACGACGCCGAGCACGAGAAAGACCGAGTATGGACGAACCTGTGCCGGGAGAGCGGATGGGTTTGTCGGATTTGCGGTGCTGTGCCCGAACGAGGGCAGCGGTTCACGGACGACCTTTGCGACGACTGCCGCAAGATTGCTCGGAACGGATGACCCCCGCGCCTGTTGATGACGAGGTATTACCGACCTGATTTTGGGAACTGCGGGCGTTCGCCTTGTTGGCGCAACATCGCCATTTCATCGCCAGTCCTCAATGAGTGTAAACGCCTGATTACATCAGTTATCTCCTCGGCGTACCCTGCTCTCCCTGATAATTGAACGGTCGATCCGTCACTCAGCGTGATCGCACACACAATGGGATCGCTCTTAGGCAGACTCTCGGAACGGAATGCTGTCATGCTCGGCATGGGGATTTTCGTGCTCTGGGCGCTGCTCTCGCACCCAGATGTGGAGTTTACTTACTATCGCTCCACCAAGCCCTTCCCGAATCAGCAATTGGCACGCGTTGTCTTCTACATTGCGGGAATTGTGTTAACTCTCGGAGGGCTGTGGGGTTTGTGGATCGACTGGCATGTTGGTCGTTGACACCAACAGCTCCTCCGACAGTCAGTAAATTATTGGCAATGTCTCAGTTGGCGTAACATCCCGATTACACTCATTGACCCCGCCCGGCCCGCTCTCAAGTTCTCAATGAGTGTAATCGCCTGTTAACGACACCTTGACTCAGAACTGCTAGGCTGTCCGGTGCCGCGCTCTCAGCCTGACCGTTCATTCATCGCTACCGCTGGCGTACTGCTTGCGTTGAGCCTTTCACTCTCGTGTCAATCGAAACTGGACCGAACCGGCGCAGAGGCCCGCTCTTCGCGGGACTTGGCTGACCCGCAGGCTGCCGACCTGATTGCTAGGGTCAAAGATGCGCCGGCGTCTGGGCTGGAAAGGGGGTTGCCCACGGTCAGATTCGAAGACTGGGTGCGGGTAAACGCTGGACCTGACTGGACCCTTACCTGGAACTTTAATCAAGGCCCGAAGAATAAGGCGAATCATGCTCTCGACTTCCCCGACAGCGTGGACGTTCGCGGTGACGGTAACGACGGTCGATACTTTAGACTCTCAATCGGAACCACTACGAATGCGAACCAAGTTCTCCTGTTCTGGCTTAGCGGCGCAGCGAACGTTCAGCACAAGTGGGTCTCTGTGCAGCATCCGAGCCAGTTGCCGCAAGTGCTCCACCACGCGAGCCCAAGTTCGCATACCTCGGAGAGCCAGAAATGAAAGGCTAAAATATGTACGTACCGTCCGCTTATGAGTCTGATTCCGCGCGCGGCGAGAGCCTGAGAAGATACTAAAATCGTGAAAGAAAGGACTTAGAGGCGCGACGGCGCGGGTTCACCCGACCGTCACGGCCTCGACCATGATTACGCAATCTCGATGACGGCACAAGGTCAGATGTCACACGGGAGGTGTGGAAAAAACCTGGGAGCTTAAGCGATGTTCTGACATCGGTATGTCGGATGCGCAGATCCCCACCTTTTCGAAAACCGCGAAGGGTGGTCAGCCTCGTTCGCGGCAGCGCAAAGATTGAGAAGGTTTTGAGCCTTATTTAAATATTTCGACAGTTGACCGACACTAGTCCCACACGACCGCTTCAAATGGAGAAGTGTACATCCAGTTTAGCTAGCGCACCGTTAGTCCTTCTCCTCCTCCAGCCTTATTCCCTCTCCCGTGACAACCTTGTCCGGCTCAAAGCTCATCAGGGAGAATCTCTTGCCTCCGTCAAGGACGATGATGTTGCTGAATTTACCACTTGCATTGAAGAGCGAGCCGGTACAATCCGGATCGACCGAGTAGCTTCCGTTCGGCCACGGGGCATTGGTCCAGTCGTAGGATTCAGGGTAGCTGGTTCCGGTCGAGCGAATGACGCCGCGCGTCCCGTCTCCGTTGAAGAAGTCGAGGCCGATCTCGGCAACAGGGCCACCCATGGTGTTGTTCATGCCCGACCTGTGGAAGGCATAGGTCCCTTTGAGGCTGGCAACGCTACAGAGGCCAGCATGGGCATGAACGTTGATGACAGCCCCCGGAATGCGGGCAAAAGTCGCAAGGAGCGCGCAACCTGTTGCGAGAAGAAAATACTTTCCGAACTTGCTCATTTTTAAGTCTCCTTTTTTTCGGCTTAAACTAGAGTTCGTGTCTCTGGGGCAACCGGTCCCAATACCCAGTTTGCCGACATGATTGCTATGCCACAACCGGATTGTCCATAGCGGAGCGTGTGTCGGAGCGTTATGGTTTGTGTCCTGCCAAGTGCAGGCATTGATTGCACTTAAACCGCGGCTTCCCATGTGGTGTAGAATTCGTTCGATTTCTTGGGCGTGCCATGACTTCCCGGCCAATTGAACTGCAGCAATCGATCCGGTTCGGCGAAGACTTCGAACTCGATCTGCGCCCCCGGCGTCTGCGCCGCGGCAGTCACGTCGTAAAGCTGGAACGTATCCCGCTGGAAATCCTTATTCTGTTGCTGGAGCGCCGGGGAGAGATCGTCAGTCGCGACGAAATCGTGGCCAGGGTTTGGGGCAATGATGTTTTCCTCGACACGGATAACAGCATCAGGGGTGCAATCCGCAAAGTCCGCCAGGCTCTTAAGGACGACCCCGAAACCCCACGGTTTATCCAGACCGTGACCGGACGAGGGTATCGATTCATTGCGCCGATTATTTCTCCCCAAGAAGAACACACTACGGAGCCACCCAAACCTGAGGCATCGGTTGTCCCTACTGGTACGCAGAGTTTCGTTTCGGAGCCAGATAGCTGGCTGCAAGGCATCAGCCCAGGCCTGCTGGACGAAGAACAAGAGCGGACAGGGGGGCAGGTGGCGGGCACTGAAACCGCTCGTGGACAGGGACGGCGGCATGCGCGGACGTGGGTTTTCGTTGGGTTAGCTGCGCTGGCAGTTGTATCCATTCTTTCACTCCGCGAATTTTGGAGCTGGCGAGGTTCGCGCGCCCCCGCCGTTTTCCAGCGCGCGACAGTCTTAGCTGTGCTGCCGTTCGACAATTTGAGCCGAGATGTTGATCAAGACTTCTTCAGCGAGGGGCTGACGGAAGAGATGATCGCTCAGCTTGGGAAATTGAATCGGGATCGACTCAAGGTGGTCGCACGGAGTTCTGTTGCAAAGT
>JBKQKT010000232.1:0-4609 GCA_052147365.1 Candidatus Korobacteraceae bacterium
ATCGTTGCCCATACGTTTGGAGGAGCACTTCCCTGAACCCCTACTTAAGTCTGGTCTGCACATTGACGGTGGAACCTCACGGGTTGCGCCATTACCTGCGGACCCACTTTCTGGACACCACGTTCAGAGGCCTTTACCACGCCAACGCCTTCGACATGGCGCTGCTGATTCCTTATTTCATCGTGCTCATTCTCCTGGCGTTCTATGGCATGCACCGCTATCAGCTCGTGTATCTTTACTACAAGCACCGCAAGAACAAAGTTACTGAGCCGGCCTCGCGATTTTCCACGTTGCCGAGGGTCACCGTTCAACTGCCCATCTTCAACGAGCAGTATGTGATTGACCGCCTGGTGGACTGCGTTTGCAAAATCGAGTATCCCCGCGACAAGCTGGAAATCCAGGTTCTCGATGACTCCACCGATGAAACCGTCGAGGTCGCGCGCGAGGTGGTTGAACGCTACGCCGCGCTGGGCCACCACATCAGCTATCACCATCGCGCCAATCGTGACGGCTTCAAAGCGGGGGCGCTTGACGCTGGCCTGAAGGTCGCCACTGGCGAGTTTGTTGCCATCTTCGACGCCGACTTCACGCCCCAGCCTGGTTGGCTGATGAGCGTGATCCACCACTTCGCCGACCCGGAGATCGGCATGGTGCAGACCCGCTGGACGCACCTCAACCGCAACTACTCGTTCCTTACAGAAGTCGAGGCCATCCTGCTCGACGGCCATTTCGTGCTGGAACACGGCGGCCGCTCGCGCGCGGGGGTGTTCTTTAACTTCAACGGCACCGCCGGAATGTGGCGGCGCCAGGCCATTGACGATGCCGGTGGCTGGGAGCACGACACGCTTACCGAAGACACCGACCTCAGCTACCGCTCGCAGTTGAAGGGATGGAAGTTCCGCTACTTGCAGGATGTGGAATGTCCCGCTGAGCTGCCCATCGAAATGACCGCCTTCAAGACGCAACAAGCGCGCTGGGCCAAGGGCCTTATCCAGTGCGCCAAGAAAGATCTGCCGAAGGTGCTGCGCGCTCCAGTGTCGCGGCGTGAGAAGACTGAAGCCTGGTACCACCTGACTGCCAACATAAGCTATCCGCTGATGATCGTGCTCAGCACGCTGCTGTTGCCGGCGATGATCATCCGCTTCTACCAGGGCTGGTTCCAGATGCTGTACATTGACATCCCTTTGTTCCTGGCATCCACTTTTTCCATCTCCAGCTTTTACCTGGTCTCGCAGAAGGAGCTGTTCCCTAAGTCCTGGCTTCGCACCTTTATATTCCTGCCGCCGCTTATGGCGCTTGGCATCGGATTGACTATCACCAACAGCAAAGCCGTCTTGGAGGCGTTACTGGGTCATCAGAGCGCGTTCGCGCGCACGCCGAAATACCGCGTGGTGAACAAAGCAGAGAAATCCATCGCCGCAAGAAAATACCGCAAGCGCCTCGGCTGGGTGCCGTATATCGAGATGCTGGTTGGCGGCTACTTCGCGCTCACCGTCTGGTACGCTGTCGCCAACGAAAACTACATCACGGTGCCGTTTCTCGTCCTGTTCGTATTTGGCTATTGGTATACAGGGCTGATGTCCTTGCTGCAGGGCCGCTTCGACGGCCTGGTGCGGGAGCGCGGCGAAGAACACAGCGCCAAGCCGTTTCCGGTGGGCGTTTAGGACTGCCAGCATGCCATGGTTCCTCCGTCATCTGTTATCCTGAACTACTGTGTTGATCAAGTTATTCTTTGTACTATTGGTGTTAGGAACCGTGGCAATCGCGGTCGTGTGTTTGGCGATTCATCTGCGCGTCAAGCAGCACCTGCGCCAGGAAGAGATGGATGCCCAGGTACGAGCCGTAATCGAGGAAGCAGAGGAATGGACCGCCGAGAAAGCGCCTTAACCCATCTTCGTAAGTGACGAGGACGATATGCTGAAAACCGCATTGCACGCCGATGGAACTGTTGCTGATCACCCTTACAACTTGGTCAGGCAGGTGGCCATCGTGATTGGCGCCAGTGCCGTCATTGCTGTTTGCTCGCGGCTGGTTTTGCCCCTGCCCTTCACCCCGGTGCCGTTAACGCTGGGCAATTTCGCGGTGCTTCTCGTTGGCCTCTCTATCGGCAGCCGGCGCGGATTCGCCTCCGCCGCGTTGTATCTGGCTTGGGGCACCATGGGACTACCGGTTTTCAACCCCGCCGGCCCCGGCGGCGTCGCCCAATTGCTCGGTCCGACAGGCGGATACCTTTGGGGCTATCCCGTGATGGCATTCCTTGCGGGATGGATCGCCGAGCACGGTTTACCCAGCTTTGCGCGAAATGTGGCCGCCGGCGTGGTCAGCGAGCTGGTATTGTTCGCTGGCGGCCTGAGTTGGCTTGCCCTCGTGACCCATAGCTGGCAGCGCGCCGCGTATTTTGGGCTGTATCCCTTCTTCTTTGCGGAAGTCGTGAAGGTGATGGTGGCAGCCGCGATTGTCCTCCGTCTCCACCGTGCGGCGTCACGCCTTAGCTAGACAGGTGCAGAGCAATCTGCGAATTTTGTATTGTCATCCCGAGCGAGGACTTCAGTCCGAGTCGAGGGACCTTATATATTTCGACTGAACTGATTTTCTTATGGCTCGCAATTCCGCTAAGAACGTCCGCGAGATCACCGTCGCCCACAGTCCTGACTCCGACGACGCTTTCATGTTCTATGGCATGGCGACGAACAAGATTCGCGTGCCCGGGGTGAAATTCACTCACACGCTTTGCGATATCGAGACCCTGAACCGCAAAGCGATGGACGGCGTCTACGACATCACCGCAATCTCGTTCCACGCCTATCCCTACATCCAGGACAAGTATGCGCTGATGCCGAGCGGCGGCAGTGTCGGCGAGAACTACGGTCCGATGATCGTGGCCTCGCGTAACATCCCCCTCGGCGAGATCAGCCGTTGTACGATTGCTGTGCCAGGAACAATGACGACGGCTTATCTGGCGCTTAAGCTGTTTTCGCCCGATGTTGCCACCGAGGTCGTTCCCTTCGACGACATCATCCCCAGGGTTCTGCAGGGCAAGTACGAAGCCGGACTCATAATTCACGAGGGGCAGCTTACTTTCCACAAGTCAGGGCTGCACAAGATTCTGGACATGGGCAAGTGGTGGCGCGAGCAGACTGGACTGCCGCTGCCTCTGGGCGGGAATGCCATTCGCCGCGCTCTCGGCCCCATGCTGATGAACTCCTGCTGCGGGGCCTTGCGTGACAGCATTCAGTACGCTCTCGGCAATCGAGAGGAAGCGTTGCAATATGCCATGCAGTTTGCCCGCGATCTCGACCCGCAACTGGCCGACAAGTTTGTGGGCATGTACGTCAATGAGCGAACGCTCGATTACCGCCAGGACGGCCGTGATGCCATTCTAAAGCTGCTGCAGATGGGTTATGCCGCCGGCGTCATTCCCTATAAGCCCAGAGTGGAGTTCGCCGGCGACGATGCCGCCGTCGGAATTCTCCAGGACCAACCTTAAGCCAGCCTGCTCTCTAGGCCGACGCCTTGTGATGGCGCGTCTTGAGAGAGTGCTTGCTCGCCAGCTTCAAATTGCTGTGATGCTGGCTAGCCATGGCTTTGTGATGGCTCTGTGCGGTCGAAGGCTGCGCTTGAGCCATTGCGGCACTGGACTGATCGTAATGATCCGGGTCAACTTCCTGTTGCGCCTGAACCGGTAGAGAGCAGATTGAAAACGCACCAAGTGCGAGCATCAGAGCGGATATTCTTAACGACTTCATACTTATCTCCTGAATCTTTGCATTGATATCGAAGTGGCGCATGCTGTTTCTATGGCAAATCTGGTTCCAAAGCTAATCCACCGGTTCACGCGCGAATCTTCCCACTTCTTCCTCTGCGGTAAGTGCTTGTTCCCGCAAGACTTGATGAGAACGCGATATCAACGGCAGCTGAACGCGGGTGAAAGTAGGGCTATCTACCGAGACAAATCTCTATCCGAAAGAATAGTGCGATTATCCGTATGGATAGTGTTGCGTTCTGGAATCACGCGCCGAACAGGTTCAGCTGCTCCATTTCCTGTACCGGGGAATGGACGCTTTCGCTCCGCGAAGAGAATTGCTGGCTGATGCCATGCTTCTTGCGCAGGCTGGCAATCAGCTCGGAGATGCGCTTACTATATGCCTTACTCACGAAAGCCCGACTGCCAAACCGCGCGCGATAGTCCTCCACAAGATGGGGAAACTCCTCCTCCAGAAACGGCAGAAACACGCTCGCCGAGCAAGGCTTCAGGAAGAGCGGGTTGGCGTAGATATACTTGGCCTTCGCCTGCTTCGCCGCGCACACTAGGGCGTCCAGCGCAGCTGGAGAGTCGCTAATGCCCGGTAGCACGGGCGCACAGATCACACCCCCGTTGACTCCGGCAGCGTTCAACTCCCAAACCGCCTACAGTCGCAGATCGGGACGCGGCGCTCGCGGCACCAGAATCCGTGCCAGGTTACTGTCCAGCGTGGTGACCGTCACGTTAACGAAGAGCGAGTTGTGCTCCGCTACCTGTCGCAGCAACTTCACATCGCGCAGTATGAGGTTCGACTTCGTCACGATGCCCAGATCGAGTCCACGATGCAGCGCCAGTTCTTCCAGGATG
>JBKQKT010000233.1:0-3362 GCA_052147365.1 Candidatus Korobacteraceae bacterium
ATCCCGAGTCGACTTTAGTCGGCGAGGGATCTGCTTTTTCGACTTTTCCCGCAGCTTCTTTAGCCGCGCCGGAAGATGGCGACCCGAACTGGACTTCAGCCTCGGCCTCTGTCTTCGGGACTGAAGCCCTGAATTATTTCGAGGGCCAGGACGCGGGCCTAAAGGCCCGCTCTACCCAGCGCTTCGCACTGCGCATGGGATTTCGCTATGCCAAGGGATTGCGCGAAGAGATGGCACAGGCCATAGTACACGCGCGCAGCCAGCGCCCGTTTGATTCGGTCGCGGACCTGACGCATCGCGTGCCTGAGCTGCGCCGCAATGAGTTGGTGTTGCTGGCCTCCATCGGCGCGCTCAACTCTATTGGGTACATAAACAAAGCAGATCCCTCGACTCGCGCGCCAAACCCAGGCGCGTCCCTCGCTCGGGATGACAAATCGGAGTGGAATGCGCGCAAGCAGGGTCTCCACCGGCGCGATGCGCTATGGCAGGTGGAACGAGCGGCGCGACCTGCCGGTCCACTGCTGGATGGTATTCCCGAAAGCGACGCTGCTTCTCCGCTCGCAGCGATGACGCCCGAGGAGCGGCTCGTCGCCGACTTCCACGGCACCGGGCTGACGGTGGGGCCGCATCCGATGGCGTATCGCCGGGATGATCTACGGCGCGCGGGCGTGCTTTCGGCGAAGGAGTTGACGCGGGTGCCGAACGGCAGTTATATTCGCACGGCCGGATGCGTAATTGCGCGGCAGAGGCCGGGAACGGCAAAGGGATTCGTTTTTCTCAGCCTGGAAGATGAAACCGGGATCGGCAACGCAATCATCTCGCCCGACATTTTGGAGAACAATCGGCTTGTGATTTTGTCAGAAAAATTCCTGTTGCTGGAAGGTGTGCTACAGAACCAGGATGGAGTGATTTCCGTCCGCGTGGAGCGCATTGCACCCGTCCGCGAAACTTATGCGGCAGAGACGGTTGACGTCACCGACGCCGATGTGCGGTCACACGATTTCCATTAGCCGTAACAGCTCGAACCCGAGACCTATAACGACGGTCTGGTCCTTACCGTTATGAATCCGCTTCAACTCACAATAGATTCACCATCGGTGTTGTTGGCACGGCGTACAATGCAAGCTTAGCCGCCACCCTGGAGTATTACACGTTAAAACCTTTTACCCAGAAAGAGGAGCGCCCGTGTCCCATCAACTTCGCAAAACGGATTTCCAGCTAAACTTCCGCGCCGCGGCAAGGGCGGTGGCGATTTTGTTTGTTTTGAACGTCGCGACGATGGCGGTACAAGCGCAGACATACCAGGTCATTCATAACTTCACTGGTGGACTCGATGGGGCAAATCCGTGGGCTGGCCTGACTATTGACGTAGGAGGCAACCTCTATGGAGTTGCCGGGGGCGGAGGCAATGGGTCGTGCGCGTTCTACGGCACTTCAGGTTGCGGTACGGCCTTTAAGCTTACATCCAAGAACGGCACCTGGGTCTTCGCTCCACTTTACAGCTTCCACGGGGGCAGCGACGGCGAGTTCCCAGTGGCGGCGATGACGATCGGTTCCAACGGCTCGCTCTATGGCACGACCGCAGGTGGAGGTCAGGGTACGTGCACCTTCAATCCGTCCACAGGATGCGGCACAGTTTTCAACTTGAAACCGACGCCTACACGCCCGCCAACTCCACTGACACCGTGGCTCGAAAATCTGCTTTACCCTTTCACCGGAGGTGGTGATGGGGCTAATCCCAACGTTGGCAATCTCATTTTCGACCAGGCGGGTAATCTTTACGGTACGGCTACATTCGGCGGCGCTTCCGGTCTCGGTGTTGTTTTTGAGCTGTCGCCCTCGAACGGCGGCTGGACAGAAACTGTCCTTTACAGCTTTGCCGGAGGTAACGATGGAAACTCACCCTACAGTGGCCTTGTCTTCGATAAAGCCGGTAATCTCTACGGCACGACGTCATATGGTGGCGGCCCGGGGTGCGGTGGGACGGGATGCGGCACAGTCTACGAATTGACGCCTTCAGGTTCCGGTTGGTCCGAGAGGATTATCTACAGCTTCCAGGGTACCAGCGATGGGGCACAAGCCGATGGAGGCCTGATTTTTGATCAATCAGGCAATCTGTATGGAGGGACTTATAACGGAGGCTCGGGTGGAGGCGGCACAATTTACGAACTGACGCCCTCAAATGGCGGCTGGAATTTCAATGTGCTCTATAGCTTCCTAGGAACGCAATGGGGTCTAGCCAACCGATTGACGATGGATGCAGCCGGTAATCTCTATGGGACAACGCAATATGGCGGCGCCAATCAGGATGGGAATGTTTTCGAATTGTCCCCTTCCGGCAGCAGTTGGACTTACACCGACCTCCACGACTTTACGTATGGCAGCGACGGAGGTGTTCCAGTGGGCACCCTCGTCGTGGACGCCAGCGGCCATCTATACGGCACCGCCTTCGGCGGTGGGGCCAATCCCTGTAGTGGAGGATATGGCTGCGGCGTCGTGTTTGAGATCACTCCGTCCTTGGGTTCGCAAAACTTCACGGTCTCGGCCGCACCATCTTCTCTCACTATCCTGCAAGGCAATCAGGGAACGTCGACGATCACGACGACCATTAGCGGTGGCTTCAGCGGCGCGATCACACTATCGGCATCAGGCGCGCCGTCAGGGACGACGGTGAGTTTCAATCCCGATCCGATTCCGGCGCCGGGCGCAGGCACTTCGACGATGACCATCACGGTGGGCAGCAGCACGCCGGTGGGGACCTACCCGATCACGGTGACAGGCAACGGTGGGGGCATCCAGCAGAACACTACGGTTACGCTGACCGTAATCTCGCCGACGGCGTGGGCGATAGGGTTTGACTTCCGTAACACTTCGAACTTCGTAACGGATCCTGCGGGGGACACCTACGTCCTATCCACCACCGCCTATCCCACGACGTTCAATGGGGTTAATTTCGGCTGGACGAACACCAACCTCGTCCAGGCGCGCGATCGGAGCAACCAAATTGATCCGCGTTTGGCGGGCGTTAACTTCGCCGTCAACGGATCGCCTGCAACATTCTACGTAGACCTACCCGCATCCGGTACCTACAACCTGTCACTGGCTCTTGGAGATGCCGGCTATGCATCATGCTCGGTGCAGTGCCAAATTCAGTTCCTGGATGGCGGCAGCGTTCTGGCTACGATTACCGAAGGGCCCGAAAACACTGCGTACTTCTACGATGCGCAAGGGAACAACTGGTCCGCAGCGAACTGGCCAAACAAGAACCTTGACCTGGCGGTTGCAATCGCCGGCACGCGACTGACGATGATTGTGGCAGCAAGTCAATACAACGGCGACTATACCCCGATTGCTTTTCTAGG
>JBKQKT010000234.1:0-17324 GCA_052147365.1 Candidatus Korobacteraceae bacterium
TCGCACATCTCGATCATCCAAGATCGGCGACTAAACAACGGGTTGATCTCGACTATATTCGAATTTGCAATCTGGATTTGGCCCCACCCCAGTGCCCCCAAGGTGAGGCAATTCCAACTTAGAAATTCAATGGGTACAAAATTCACATGGTCGAAGTTAACTCCCGAGGGCGACACGTCGTAGGCCATCATCATCACGACAAAGTAATTGTTATCATCCTCGTAAAACCGCGCGAGGCGTTCCACTGATGTTAAGTTCGGCATATTAAACTTTGAACTACGCATGTGCGTTTTTACATCGACAATGTAATAGTGTTTCTCAGAATCCTCGAAAGCCAAATCTGCCATTGCGCGTCTTGCAAAAGTGCTTGAATAATTGCTGATGAGACCGGGAGGGACAATTTTGTCGAAATTGTCACTCACTAGTACTTGAGCGATATCGCCGACGGCACGAGGACTTTTCAATGCGCTGCTTGGAAAATCTTGCTGCCGCCCATTGAGAAAGTCGCGGGCGCTCGCCTCTATCGTGAGGTTAACGCGTGCGGTGAACAATGAGCTATGTTTCATGGAACAGTCCGGCCTGCCGTGATCGGGTCTTCTGCTGCATTTGCAGGGTCAACGTATTCCGCTCAAGGAACACGACTCCGTCATAACCCTGGATAGCTTTTGATCTTTCGGCGAGGGCAAGTCGTTTCTCCGTCAGCAGGCAATACTCTTCGTCGATCTCTATTCCAATGTAGCGCCGTTGAAGCTTCTTACATACAACTGAGGTTGTGCCAGAACCCAAAAATGGATCGAGCACAACATCTCCTGCATTTGAACTCGCAAGAATGAGTTTGGCGATTAGCTTCTCCGGCTTTTGGGTGGGGTGATCTGTGTTCTCCGGCATAGACCAAAATGGGATGGTTATGTCAGTCCACAAATTTGACGGGGACGTAAAGCGATATTGACCGTCGATATTCTCGTGCCACCCTTTCGGCTTGCCGTTGTGTCGATACGGTGCCACCACGCGACGCTTCAATCTGACGGCATCTATGTTAAATGTATATTGACCGCTGACGGTACAGAACCAAATATCCTCCGAACAATTTTTCCAGTTGGCAAGGGCACCTCGACCCTTTTCGCGCTCCCACGTGATGCGATTTCGCACAGCCAAGTGCTCGGAGGCGACTTCGTAAACGGCGGGGGACGAGGACCAGTCGGAACAAATGTACACGGACGCCGTTGGCTTTAGCGCTCGGAGGAGGGACACAAACCAGGTTCGCATCCAATCTGAATAGTCAGACAGGTTACGCTTGCTGAAACGTGTGGCGTTGAACTGCTTATTAAGATTGTAAGGTGGGTCTAGGATAAGGAGGTCAATGGACGAAGGGGGAATTAGTGGTAAGCACTTAAGGGCGTCGCCATGTATTGTCTTGTCCAGAATGGAAGGATAGTCAGGCTGATCGCGTTCCGACAATATGTTTGCTCGCAAAGCCCGGCGCTCGGCCTCGGATACGTACGTCGTGCGATTTCGAGGGGCACGGTTTTTGCTCATTGGTTTCAGACCGCGTTTATGAAAGCGGATCGCAACAGCTTGAGTGTTTATACAGGAAAGCTGGAGGGGAGGGGAATAGCGCAAAGAAAAACCTCCAGCATTTCTATTCGCTTGCAACACCCCCTGGAACGCATCGACCAAAGACGAACTTCATCCGCTCCCCGTTCCCGGGACCGACGCCCGCCCCCGATTCCGAACGCCCTTGCGCCCCCGCGCCCAGCACCAGCAGTCAGGGGCCAGGGGGCCAATCGCTATCGCGCAGCCCCTGCCGCGTTCCCGCCTCAAATGCCAAATTGCACAAGAAATGGTGCAAGGAGGCGGGTCTCGGTGGTTTGCCTCGACAACTAGACTCTACGGGATAGGGATTGGGCGTTGGCCCTTAGTGCGTGCGACGGCGGGGTGCTGTGTGGGGCTAGCGGGAGAGAGCGGCAGCGGTGGTTACGGATTGCCCTGTCGGGCCGCTACCCCCGGATAAAGCCACAACCGCACAAATGCAGGTGCTGCTGGGTATGCTGACTTTAGAGAAAAAGGAACATGGGGTGATCATGCCTGCTCGGACCGAGTACCGATATGTGGGCGCTTGGGACTTCTGTCGAATCGTTTGCGCTTTATGGCTTTCTGCTCTCCTGGTCCGATCTCACGGCTTTTCCATTCCCAAGCGATCTGCCTTCCGAGGCCTTCAAGATCGGGGAACATTGCCTTTTCGTTGATGCCGATATCATTCAAAGCTGCCCTCATGGTTTCTATTGCAGATTTCGGAATAATTAGCTTATCCAGCACGGAATGTTTACCTCCGCCGCCTTTAGGTCGATTTATTGTCAGTGAGTTAGCCATGTCCTTTGCCGTGCCAAACAGGAAAAACTTAGAACCTTGGGCAGCAATCCGGCGGTCAAACTGATATGGTTCAATCGCTACCGGCCACTTTTTCTTAGTCTGCTTCTCCGCCTCATCGGTATCAAATGCATCTTCCAAATCCAAGAGGTATCCAGCCGTTTCCTCCCACCCTGCAATCGCAGGACCGAATAGGTTCTTGATGTGTGCGCGGTTCCATCGCCATGGATCGACCACCCACACCGCAGCATCCTGCGTTGCTTTCTCGTCGCTGCGAACTGCAAAGTAGAGAGCGATCAACGGACTGATCGTCCAATCTAGGAGCCGCGTTGGCGCTCGGTAATGTTGCATCAGAAAATACCAGTTCCATTTATCACAGGGGGCGCTTGATTCCACGAGAGGCAGTCCAGCGCTTTCGAAGGCCAAGCGCATCTCCGCCTCATTTGCGTCCCGATATTCTTCACGCCACAGCTTCGGAGCTAAACCCCATCTAGCATCGCTCTGTCCTCTGAACCAAAGTGCTCTGTTCTCGCCGTAGGGTCTGATTCGGTCGGACTGAGTCGGAATACGTAATGCTCTCCAGCGGGGGCGAAGGTCCTGAACTAAGGTCAGGAATTCGGGGACACTCCTACACACTTCTCTTTCCGACGGATACTTACGATCAGTGCTCAGGTTGGCAGTTCCTCGGAAACATATTACAAGCGAGCGCAAGCCGAATGAGCCCCCCGCCCCCTTGGGCCTGATCTCCAACCCCTTCGCCTACCCACGCCACGCTTAGCTCCAAACGCTGCGCTCTGCCGCTTAGCGCCCAGCGCCGCGCCGTCTCCCCATGCGCCAGGCCGCCAGTCCCCAGCCCCGCACGCACGCGCCCCTGGACCCTATAAACCCCAGTCCCTTTTCCCCACGCCCGCCCCCGGTCCCGCTCCACGTGTCTCAGACTAGCGGCCAACCCCCAGCCCCGGCAGGCACGCGCCCCACACCCTTGCGCCAACGGCCAATCCCCAGCTCCGTAGCCCGCGCCCCTTGGGACCTGTACCCCAGCGTCCTTTTCACTGCGGGGAAGCTAAGCGGCTCGGGCTGAGCGCAGTGGCCGCCGATTTCTGGCCATTTACTTAATAGTTAACCTAGCGAGTTTACTAGAAAGGGACGGGGTGGGACACTTTTTCCTGTCATGTAGCTTACCCCGTCAACCCAGGTGGGGGGACTATCCACCGAGGGGATTTCTGCTACAGCACACTTTCGGTGCAGTGCATGTTGGGTCGCGGTGGTGATTCTACGCGCGGGGCGTGGGGGCGCGGAAGCGCGGAGCGTGGGGGAACCGGGGGCGGGCGGCGATTCACTGGAACGGCGCTTCGCGCTGCCCAGTCGTGTTATGTGGCAACTTCAGAACCGTATGTTACTATCTCACCCTATCGCACTAAAGGAGATTGCATGGCTGCCGCACCAGATGGTTCCTTCCACTATGAAGTTGAGAAGTCGACAGATGAAATCGCGGGTAAAGTGACGAATGTCAAGTTCCACGGCAGGCTGGTGAGCGATACCTCCGGTGAGATCAAAGAACTTGTCAAGCCCCTTATTGCTGCCGGTGGACGCATCCTGCTTGATCTTTCCGATGTGAACTACCTGGACAGCTCGGGACTGGGAACGCTGGTGGGCCTCAAGGTTTCCGCGATCAAGGAAGGCTATTGCAGGCTGGAACTCGTCAACCTGTCGCCGCGGGTGCAGGAACTGCTGCGCCTCACGAATCTGAAACAACTGTTCTCGTCGTAAGCCGGAAGGAGGTTTGGCGATGAGCTCGGGGCAGCCTTTCCCAGCCCGCTTCGCGGCCGGTTCCGTTCCTCCCCCACACGCGCCCTCGGCTCCCACACCCCGCGCCCCCATCCCAGTTCCCCCGCCCCACACTGCACCAAAAGTGGGCTGTAGCAGAAATCCCCTCAGTGGATAGTATTCCGTCAACCCAAGTGGGACAGTACGCACTGGAGGAACCTGCCCGGGTCAGGTCCGAGCCAGCCGTGCCGACTCGAGACCTGCCCCGATAGAGATTCCGCTCAATCCCTCATGGCTTGTGCGGGTTGTAGGTAGCTACGACGTCCGCCGAACCGACCTGCGGGGCCATGATACTTGACTGGGAAGGCGACTCGTGGCTCGAGCCTCCGCTTCCGAATCCTTTGGACCCTCCCGATGTCGTACCGTCGATCGGCTGATTCACGTAAGACGTGAAGATGCTCTTCCAGTTGTTATCGCCGACTGCATCATTCTCGAGATAATCGGCGTTGGTTGGGCTAATCGGGTCCGTGGTATAGAAGGTCGTGTTGAGGGCGATGCACTGGCTCTGCTGCGGGCTTGTACAGGCCGGCTCTGCCGGGCACATCACCGGATTACCATGCTGATCCTGGCAGGTGTAGGAGTAAACGATGCACGTTTCAGGCGGACCCGTATTCAGATAGGAAACGCACAGCTCATCGGCGAAGTTCGTTCCCAACAACCGCGTCGTGTAGAACGTGTATTTGTTCACCGGCGTCGCCGTTACGGTCATCAAAATGCCATTCGGATTCTGGAATCCGTTGGGATAGGTGACCGTCGTCTCGTGCGCGCCAAAGGGGAATACGGTGGGCGTTCCACCGGGCTGAATCGTCTGTTGTACCTGAACCGGAACGGAGAGCGTGAATTCCCACCCCAAAATGTCCTGGGCTGTACCTTCATTAGGCTGAGACGCTGTGAAGCCGACCCAGGCATAGCCGCAGGCCCCCAGCCCGCTGCAACGTGCCGGGTCGAGCCTAAGTCCATTGGGATTGCTTTGCGCGTTGTAAACAATGTTGTAGGGAACGTTCACAAGGGGCGGGCTGCTAGGGGTGTGCGTGCCGGGTTGAAACGTGGGATCGAGCCAGATCTGCAGCGTTCCCGACTGGCTTCCCGAAGGTGGCGTGTAGCCAATTACCGCCTGATGGACTGGGCCGTCGGCACATGACTCCCCGTTACAAGCACCGCCGAGCATTGGAATGTTGGAGATGGATTGCTGGCTGAAGAGGCAGCTCTGAACGTTGCTGTTGTTCCCGATGGTGTAATTGCCGGGCAGGTGTACGGGCGTGTTGGTTGCGGGTCCACAGGTCTGTATAGCAATGTGATTGGAGGCGGGGTCCCAGGGATCCTGCACCATGTCAAACTCGATGACAAGATTGTTGTTGATGCCGGCATAGCCCAGCGCTCCCGCCTGATTGGGATAGTTGTGGTTGCCGCCGGCGCCCAAGGCCTTGAAGCCGAAGCCGGTGGCCCCGTAGCTGTTATCCACGGCGGTGGAATTCTGGATGATGAACGCTATTCCGTCTCCCGGTGCGCAGCACACTGTCGGATTGTGCATCTGGAATTCAAACCAGGTGGTGAATCCGCCGGCAACCTGCTGTTTAGACGGATCTATAGGACCTGGAGGCCGGGTCGTATTGTGGAAGTAAACGGTTGAGGCCTCCGGGTTGCCAGAGCCGCCATCTGTGAGGCGAAGCACCGCATTCCCCTGGTACGTCTGGAAACTGGCGCTCCCATTCAACTGCAAGAACTGCTTCCCGCTGGAGAAATCCTCATAGCGGATTTGCGCAGATAAGGACGCTCCCAAACACAACCACAAAGCGCACAGCATTAAGAGACTTGACGTTCTGATTTCGTATCGCATGCGTTCCTTACCGCCCTTCATGCCAAAAGTTTCCGACGCAACCCATAGCCCGCAGCCAACAGCCCAGGGATCAGCACCAGCAAGGCGCCTGGTTCTGTTACAGGGCTGGCCCCATCAATCTCGAATGCATTCGCGATATCAAAGAACGGGGTCCATGGTCCGGTGGGGCTGCCAGACCCGTTAAATGCGAGGTTGCCGAGGTTATCCTGATAGGCATAATCCCAAATCTGTTGCGTGTTGGGGTCTTTCTCAGCAGCAACCAGCCAATACGAGCCCGCTGCCAGCGCGCACTGGGGGCCACTGCAGTTAAAGGTGACGAGCCCGCCGCCATTGCCATTGCCCCACGGAAGTATTGTGCCGTTCTGCGACAAGGTTGCGATGATGTTACCGGGCACTCCGCCGCTGTTGGATTCGATGTAGACGGTCACCGGGTTGTTGTTGCCCAGAAAGTTGCCCAGAGCCAGCACCGCGTCCGCCACAGTGGCCCCGGAGCCGAGGGTGAACATGTTGGCCGTCACGGTGTTGTAGTAGTTGCTGCCGTCAACAAAGTAGCCGTTGCTGCCGTCATAGGCGCCGCCTGGCCCCAAGGTGCTGTAGAGGATGTCTCCAGCGGCTGCATTTACGGAGCAAATCATGGCGCTCATCAGCATCGCCATGACCAAAAACCCACTCTTCCCAGGTACGTAAATCATCTGCATTCTCCTTGCTCTGTTCTGCGGACAACAACGTATATCTCCGCGCAATTCTAGTAGGTTCCCTTTCCTATCCGCAAGCTCTTGCCTGATGATGTGGTAAGACCGTCTTCAGCCTGGTCGTCGCCGCTCGGCCGATATGACCTGGAGACACCTAAACCGTGCCCGCTCTGCTCCCTGCGTATCAAGAAGTTGACATGATTGCAGATTGGCCCGCCGCTGGTTGACATTCGTCCCGTCCTCTGGAAATATTCCAAGCAACCTCGCGACGGTGCCGGACGGTAACGATTCGCCACCGCAACAACAGCCCAAACTATATACCCATCGGGATTCCGGCGTGTCACTTTTTCTTTGGCCGAGCCCATGCCCCGCTGCCCGCGCTTCATCCGCACGCCGAGGGAACGGGGTTCCAAGCAGTGATCAAAGGATTTCGAGACGAAACGAAGTGGTGTACAATCCTGCCTAATCGGGCTACAAAATGGAATTCCCGGACTAGTGTGATCGGGAGCAAATTGTGACCGCTGCCCCAGACCAAAGTTCCACTACTACGAGGGCGCTGGAAATGGCCCACGTGCTCTTCATGGACATCGTGGCCTACTCCAAGCTGCCCATGGAAGAGCAGACCGGGCTCTTAAGACAACTGCAACAGATAGTCCGCGAGACCGCAGAGTTCCATCTGGCGCAGGAAAAAGATCAGCTCCTTGCGCTGCCGACTGGCGATGGCATGGCGCTGGTCTTCTTCCACGATCCGGAGTCTGCGGTTCGTTGTGCCCTTGAAATAAGCCATACCTTAAAAACAAACTCCAACTTGAAGCTCCGCATGGGTATTCATACCGGTCCTGTCTTCCGGGTGCAGGACATAAACGCCGCGCGCAATGTTGCCGGAGGCGGCATCAACCTGGCCCAGCGAGTGATGGACTGCGGTGACGCAGGGCACATTCTGGTTTCCAGTGCGATGGCGGATGTATTAAGCGATGTTAGACGCTGGAAGGCCACACTACACGATCTCGGAGAAGCAGAGGTCAAGCATGGGGTTCGCGTACATATTTTCAACCTATACACGGCTGACGCCGGGAATCCACAAACGCCGCAGAAGCTACGCGCGGCCAAAACCCGAAAGACGATCCGCAGATCAGAGATTGTCGCTGGAGTGCTGGTACTGCTCGCAGCAGCTGGCTTTGTCTGGTTCCTGTACGCTGAGCCCACCGTAAGAACTTTCGACGTAATCCCGGGCGAGGCAACCTCGGGAGAGACGGTCACCCTCCATTGGGACGTGATAAATGCGAATGACGTTGAACTGGAGCTAGAACAGGTGCCTTTTGGTGAAGTGACGAAGAATGAAAAAGATTTCAAGTACGTGGCGCCAAGCACCTCTTATAAGCGCAGCATGACCCTTAAGTTGATCGTCACCAATAGGGTGAGAGGAACACGTAGCGCGACTAAAGAGCTGATTATAGACCCGCCAAAGCAGGAAAGCACCGCCCGCGAAACGCCGAGCCCAGTCAACCCGCGACCTGCACCGACGAGCGCGCCAGTGCCGCAGCAAGAGGGTCATGTCCCAAAGCAGGAAACTACCCCCCGCGAAACGGCGATCCTAACCATGGGACCTGCACCGACGAGCGCGCCAGTGGCGCAGCAAGGGGCTCCTATTCCAAACTTTGACGGCACTTGGGCAGAGATTAGCCCTAAAGACCCCGCCCACCCTTTTCGCTTGAAAGTTGGGCAGAATGGAGCCCGGATAAGTTTGTATATCAGCTATACGCAGTCGTTTAACAGCGTGCCTTTTCTCGAAGCGACTATCAGTCAGGGCAGAGCCACGACCTCGCTCCCCCAAGGCTGCGCACCCAAGTTTCAAAAGGATGGATATGATTACCACAACCCTGGCGTCAATATCTTTACCGTCAGCCTGCGTGGTTCGACCCTGGTGTATGAACAAGAAACCAAATGGACATCCCCTTGTGACGGCCATCCAATCGGCGTCGAGCCGAACATCAGGGAACTGCAAAGAGTGTCGCAGTAGCCGGATGCTCTGCGCTTCACGTATTTTGAATCTGTGACTCTGGACGCTGCCGGACGGTAACGATCGGCGCCCGGAGCACGGCTTCATTAGCGACACTTTGGGAACTCCGGCATGATCGGCATTCGCACCCGCGACTTACGCAAGGTTTACACTTCCGCGCCACCTTTCGCGGCCAGCGCGGGCGGATTCGGCGCGCCCGCAGGCCGCGGCAAGCAGAAGAAGGGACCCAAGCCGGAGATCGTTGCTCTCGATGGCCTGTCGCTGGACATTGCCGCAGGCGAAGTATTCGGCCTGCTGGGGCCGAACGGCGCGGGCAAGTCCACAACCGTTGGAATCCTCACGACGCGCGTGCGACCGACCGGCGGCCAGGCGTGGATTGGCGCGCACGACGTCTGGCGGGAACAGGTCCCGGTCAAGCGCCTGATCGGGGTAGTCGCGCAGCGTCCCAACCTCGACTTCACGCTTACCGCGCGCGAGATCCTACTCTTCCACGGCGCCTATTTCGGGCTTGATTCCGCCGAGCGCGCCAACCGGGCCGACGCACTGCTGGAACGCTTCAAGCTGACCGACCGCGCCGACCAGATGGTCCGCGGATTCTCTGGCGGCATGATGCAACGGCTTTCCATCGCGCGTGCCATGATGCACGATCCGCAGGTGCTCTTCCTTGACGAGCCCAGCGCCGGTCTCGACCCGCAGACGCGACTGCTGCTGTGGGAGATCATCCGTGAATACAACCAGAGCGGCAAGACCATCCTGCTGACGACGCACAACATGGAAGAAGCGGACGCGCTGTCGCATCGGCTCGCCATTATTGATCACGGGCGCAAGATTGCGCTGGGCACGCCCAGCGAGTTGAAGGCTTCGGTCCCGGGCGGATACCTGCTGCGCCTTCGCTTCGGCAGCAACTCGCCGGAGCTGCTGCAGCGGCTGCAATCGTTGGCGGGAGTTCGGGAAGTGCGCTCCGTGGACGGAACTGGCATTGACATCTACGCCGACCGTGGCGGCTCGCTGGTGCCGGAAGTCGCCAGCGCAGCTTTGGCGGCAAGCGTTGAGCTGCGCGATGTGAGCATCTCTGAGCCGAGCCTCGAGAACCTGTTCTTGCACCACACCGGAAGGAGCCTGCGGGAATGAACTTGAGGCGCTTTGCGGGCGTGAGCGGAGCGGGAGCCCGGGGTGCCTGGCGAGGGCCGGTTTTGCCCTCGATGGCGTGCAGAGCCGGCAGCCGAAATCCCGAGCGTAGCGAGGAATCCCTCGGAAGGAAGGCCACAGAAAGCTCGCGGCTCTGGAATTGTCGGGAGGGAAGATTTGAACTGGAAGACGTTCTTCGCGATGTTGGCGCGTGACGCTCACGTTGCCCGCCGCAACACCATGGTGATCGTGCTGCAAACTTTCCTGCAGCCGCTGATGTTTGTCTTCATCTTTGGCCGCGTGATGGTGCGCAGCGGCTACATGCCTCCAGCGTACAAGAGCCTGTTGCTGCCGGGAATTATGGCTATCAGCATGGTGTTTACCGGCGTCTGGGCGGTCGCGATGCCCCTGATCGCAGAGTTCCAGTTCACGCGCGAGATTGAGGATCGCCTGCTTGCTCCCATGGAAATTTCCTGGGTCGCAATCGAAAAGGTGCTCGCGGGGACGATCCAAGCGGTCATCTCGGGACTGATCGTGATTCCTGCGGCGTGGCTGATTCTCCGGCCGGGCGTCGATCTCAACCTGCGCTCGCCGCTTAGCTTCGCCGTAATCACGCTACTGGTGGCGCTGTTCGCCGCCTGCGGCGGTCTGGCGCTGGGATGCAGCGTGAACCAGCAGCACATCGGCCTCATGTTCAGCATGGTGCTGACGCCGATGATCTTCTTCGGCTGCACCTACTATCCGTGGAGCGCGCTGCAGAGCTTTCCCATTCTGCAGAAAGTCGTGCTGGTGAACCCGCTGGTTTACGCCAGCGAAGGCCTGCGCGCGGTTCTGGTTCCGCAGTTTCCTCATCTGTCGCTGGTCGCTGTGTTGGTCGGATTGGCGATCTTCGACGTGCTACTCCTCACTGCGGGACTGCGGCAGTTTCGGAACAAGGCGGTGAGTTAGTAGTTGGGAGTTAGCAACGGCGGCGAATAGGGTGGGGCACTCTGCTACGGTTTGCCACCGCCGGATGGATGGCAACAACGTCAGTCTCGCATTGCGGAACGGCACACGAAAGCCCAGCGTGAAACGCTGGAGGGTTCAATAAACATGCCCCAGCACCTTTTTGAGCCGCAGGTCAATAATTTGTCGGAGGAGACAACCTATGGCGTGGATTTACCTCGTGGTTGCAGGGCTGTTGGAAATCGGCTGGCCGCTCGGCCTCAAGATTGCGGAGAGTCCGGAGAGCCGGATTCGTGGCGTCATTACGGCTGTGCTGTTCATGGGCGCAAGTGGAGCCATGTTAGTGCTGGCGCTAAGAGAGATCCCAATGGGCACCGCTTACGCCGTCTGGACCGGCATTGGCGCCGTTGGCACCCTGATTGTGGGTATCCTCCTGTACGGTGAGCCGAGCGGCGCGATGCGCCTGGGTTCGGCATCGCTGATCGTGATCGGCATCATTGGGTTGAAACTAGCGCACGGGTGAGCCGATGAAACGGCACGCTACCAGTGTCAAGATCCTCTAGGGTGCTTTCGCGCCCCGTTTCTAGCGACTAACCACTGCTAGTCGTGCACGCCGTCCATAAACGCCCGCAGCTTGCGCGAGCGCGAGGGATGACGCAGCTTGCGCAGCGCTTTGGCCTCGATTTGGCGGATGCGTTCGCGGGTAACGGCGAAGGACTGGCCGACTTCCTCCAGCGTGTGCTCGGAGCCGTCCTCCAGCCCGAAGCGCATTTTGATGACCTTCTCCTCGCGGGGCGTGAGCGTGCGCAGCACGTGCGCCGTCTGCTCCTTAAGGTTGACGTTGATCACTGCCTCGGCCGGTGAAACCACGGCGCGGTCTTCGATGAAGTCGCCGAGATGCGAATCTTCCTCTTCGCCGATGGGCGTCTCCAGCGATATCGGCTCTTGCGCGATCTTCAGCACCTTGCGCACCTTGGCCACAGGGATGTCCATGCGCTTGGCGATTTCTTCCGATGTGGGCTCACGTCCAAGTTCCTGCACAAGCTGCCGCGAGGTGCGGATGAGCTTGTTGATGGTCTCGATCATGTGCACCGGAATGCGGATGGTGCGCGCCTGGTCGGCGATGGCGCGGGTGATGGCCTGACGGATCCACCACGTCGCGTAGGTCGAGAACTTGTAGCCGCGGCGATACTCGAACTTGTCCACCGCCTTCATCAGGCCGATGTTGCCTTCCTGAATCAGGTCGAGGAACTGCAAGCCGCGGTTGGTGTACTTCTTGGCGATGGAGACCACCAGTCGCAGGTTGGCTTCGATGAGCTCTCGTTTTGCGTACTCAGCGTCAACGTCGCCCTGCACGATCTCGCGCTGGGTGCGCTTCAGCTCGGCGAAGCTGGCGCCGGCGTCCTGCTCCATGCGCTCCAGGTCGGAATGGATCTGCCGCGACTGGCGGCGGAACTCTTTCCTCTGGTCTTCGGAGCGGGTCTGCTCGGCGCGCTTCTCGAAGTTGACCGCTTGGCGGTCGAGCCCGCGCATGCTGTCCACGGTCTTGTTGACGCGATCAATCAGGCGCTTGCGCTCGACGTTAGTGAAGCCCAGCTTGCGAATGACGCGCGAAATGGCCACCTGCTCGCGGCCGAGCGCCCAGCGCGTCCTGCGAAATCCACGCGGATTTTTCTTCTGCGGAATGCCGGCAAGCTTCTCCAACAGTTGGGTTGACTTCCGATAATGGCGGCCGAGTTCGTCAATCTTTCCGGTGATGTCGTTCAGCCGGTTCTGCACCACCTCGTCGGTGATCTCCTCTTCGTCGAAGAGCACCACTTCCTTGATGGAACGCACGCCCCGCTTGAGGTCTTCGCCAATGGCGAGGATTTCGCGAATCACAATGGGTGAGCGCGACAGTGCCTTCAGCACGCGAAGCTGGCCACGTTCGATGCGCTTGGCGATTTCCACTTCGCCTTCGCGCGTGAGCAGCGGAACGGTGCCCATCTCGCGCAGATACATGCGGACGGGGTCGTTGGTCTTTTCCAGCGCCCCCGGCGTCAGATCGAGTTCGAGATCCTCGCCGGCTTCCAGTTCGGTATCGAACTTCTTATCGAGCGAGCCAGGAATCTTCGGCCCCTCGAGCACATCAATGCCCTGCGTGCCGATGGTGGTCAGCAGGTCTTCGAGGTCGTCGGGCGAATGCACGTCGTGCGGGATGAGTTCATTCACCTCGTCGTAGGTGAGATATCCCTTTTCCTTACCTGCATCGACCAGTTTCTTGATGTCGTCAAACTTATCGTCTAGAGCCAAAACAGAATTTCCTTAAGCCGCGCCGTTATCACGGGCAGCAATTCTTGTGTGCACACTTAGGCGGGACCGGCACTGCGTACCAGCAGACACGTAAACCCTTTGATGTTAGCACAAAGGTCATATCGCGTCCTAGCATTTTTCCCTGGCATCAAAACTTCGGTAACTTCCGCCTGCCTAAGAACTTAGATGTCGAATCAGGCAAGTAAGGTTCACCTCCTTGGCGGTCAACCACTTACGCCCAAGCTTCGGCAGGAGCGAGGGATGTCAGGCGCTCTCACCAATGGCCGTCATGTCCTTCCGCAGCTTGACGCGCTGCTGAAGCAGCTTTGCCGCCAACGCCGGGTCCTGCCGCCGCTCGGCGTCCTTCAACTGCTGTTGCAAGTCCTCGAGTTGCCGGCGCAGGGCCCTCCGCCGCAGCGAACGAATAGCGCTTTCGAGCAACTCGGGCGTCAGCTCTTCTCGTTCGTCCATCAACACCGCGGCCAAAAGGTTGCGGTCCGCTTCCTCCAGCGGCAGCGACATGGGGTCCAAACCCTCCTCTTGCGCAAGCAGAAGGGCGTCGATGAGGGCTTCTCCTGTCGAACCCTCGTGCAGCCGTACACGAGTCAGCGCGAAGTGCGCCTGACGCGCGGGTTCGAAGTCGGGGTCTGGGCCAACGCGGTCACTCGCCGGACTGTGCGCCAGCTCGCGGCTGGCCAGGGCGCGGACCAGCACGCGCTCGGCATCGGCCAGGGGCAAGCTGCCGGCCGAGCTCACCCGCGAGGAAGCCCGCGCCAAGGCGGCATGCCGAAGCTCCTGACGAAGCACCGCCGAATCGATGCCCAGGCGATGCGAGATTTCATTGGCCAATTCGTCGCGCACGATGCGGCTGGGCACTCGCTGTATGTGCGGCAGCAGGTAGTTCAGTGCCTTCACCTTGCCCTCAGGAGTGCGCGCCGCGAACTGCGCTCGCGCACGCTCGATGAGGTAGTCGAAATACTTCTGCGAATGCGAGAGCACCTCTCTGTACGCCGCCGATCCCTTGCGCCGAATGTAGAGATCGGGATCGAAGCCAGCCTCGAGCGTGAGGACCTTGATCTGGAAATCCTCACTGACCAGCAACGCCAGGGAACGTTCGGCTGCGGCTGCACCAGCGGTGTCAGGGTCAAAGTTGACCACGATGTTCTTGCTGAAACGTCCCAGCAGCCGGGCCTGCAACTCGGTGAAGGCCGTGCCCGAACTGGCGATCACGTTATGGTTTCCCGCCGTGTACACCGAGATGCAATCCATCTGGCCTTCGACCAGGATGGCGTACTCCAGTTTGCGGATGGCCTCCTTCGCCTTGTCAAGATTGAACAGCACGCGCGACTTCGAGTAGATCGGCGTCTCCGGCGAGTTCAGGTACTTGGGACCGGCCTTCTCGTCGGTCGAGAGCGTGCGGCCGGTAAAGGCAATGACCTTCCCCATTTCATTGCAGATGGGGAACATCAGACGGTTGCGGAACTTGGAATAAACAGTTGTCGGCCGGTTGTCAGTTGCCGGTGCGGTGCTGGCGTCAGGCCCGTCTGGCAACTGACTACTGGCTACTGACGACTGCTTCCACGAGAACAGCCCCGACTCACGCAGCAGTTCGTCAGGCCATTGTCCGCGCAGCGCGTCGCGCAGCAGAAAGCCGGAGTCGGGCGCGAAGCCCACACGAAACTCTGCGATGATCGCCGGAGTCATACCCCGCGACGCCAGATACTCGCGTGCATGCGCGGCCTCCGGTCTCCGCAGTTGTTCCTGAAAGAAGCTGCAGGCGCGCTCGTGGATATCCATCAGCCCGCCGCGCAGTTTGGCGGCGCGCTCCTCCTCGGGCGAGGAGAAGCTCATCTTAGGCATTGGGATTTTCAGCTTCTCGGCGATTAGGCGCACAGCCTCAGGGAAGGTGATGTTCTCGACCTTCTGCACGAACGCGAACACGTCTCCCGATGCACCGCAGCCGAAGCAATGGAAGAACTGCCGCGAAGCGTGCACCGACATCGAGGGCGTCTTTTCCTGATGAAAGGGGCACAACCCGATGAAGTTCTGCGCGCCCGCTTTGCGCAGAGTGACGTACTCGCCCACAATGCGGACAATGTCCGCCTGCTGCTTCAGGGTGTACGCAAAATCCCCGGGGTTGGCCATGTTGCTCTAGTGTAGCGATATTGCGCCATTGCACTAGAACTCAGCTCGGAGCGGTAGATGAATTCTGAGGAAAAGACTGTGCGAGCTTGTGCAAATCGGAGCTGAAACCGCACGAGCCTCTACCCGCCCGCGGTTACCTCGCCCATCAACATGATCGCTGACGTCGGCTTGTCGGAGCCTTCCGCCTTCTCCACCGTGATGGCGAACGCCTTGGTTATAACGCCCTCGGGCATTGGATGGTCCATCATCATGGCGTTGCCGTGCTCGTCGGGCTTGAACACGCCGGCGGGCATAGGCGCGCCCTTCATCGGAATGATCCATAGTTCATAGGCTTTGCCTTCCGGCACCGGAGGCAGGTTGCTGGCCATGAAGATCATGCGCTTCTGCGATGGGCTGAAGATGGCCGTGCCGCTCGGCTGCCGCGGCGACTTCATGGGATTGAGTGAAACGTGCACTGCGTCGGGCGATTGCAGAAGTCTCAGTTCCTCGTTCAGGCGATCGAGTTGTATTCTCTGGTCCTGGTTGCGATTGGTGAGCTCAGCAAGCTGATCGTTGGCGTGTTGGTTGCTACGCCAGATGCCGATGGTGACGAACAGCAGCGCCAGGACCGCGAACGCCGGGATCCACGCCCACAACAGACTGCGCCTCGGCTGCTCGACTGCAGCGGCTGCGGGCCAGCGCGGCGGCTCGGCGGCGATAGCCCGCATCAGCCGCTCCTTGCTGCGTGCCGGAGGCTGCGCCCCGCTGCTCGACAGGCCGAGCAAGCCCAGGTCGCCACGCAACGCCTGCAACTCGCGACGGCAAGCGGCGCAGGTGTGCAGGTGCTCCTCAAACTCCTGACGGTCGCTACCGGCCATCTCGCCCAGCGCATAGAGCGCGAGGTCATCGGCGAATTGTTCGTGTGTCTTCAAATCATTTCCCGGGGCTAAAGCCCCTCCTGAAAAGCCTCTGCGACGTTGGCCTAAAGGCCAGCTCTACCCTGCAAATCGGGCCCGCAACTGTTGAAGCCCGCTGCGAATCCTTGTCTTGATCGTGCCCAGCGGCTCACCCGTCTTCTCGGCAATCTCCGCGTGGGTGAGACCCTGGAAAAATGCCATCTCTAATGCAGTGCGTTGATCCGGATTCATCTCTGCCAATGCGCCGCGAACTTTTTCCACCACCAGCGTGCGCTCCGTCTCGTCCCGCAGATCGGGGCCACTGGCTATGACACATTCCTCAATGTCGGTCTCCGGCCGTCGCTTGCGCAGCTGGTCAATGGAGCGATGCCGAGTAATTACCGCCAGCCATGCCGCCAGGCTGCCTCGGCTGGCATCGAAGGCGTCAGGGTTGCGCCATAGTTGCAAGAATACGTCCTGCAGCACATCTTCCGCAGCCGCTGCATCCTGCAGCACGCGCAATGCTACCGCATAGACCACCTTGGAATACCGGTCGTAAAGCTCGGACATGGCCTGCTGCTCGCCTGAACGAATACGCGCGATCAAGCGCATCTCATCTGCCGCCTCGCCCCGGGAGCGCGATGTCTTTTCGACTGGTTCCATACAGTAATACGGCTGAGAATGGCTGACAGATTGCTAAATGGCCCACCAGCAAAAACATATTTGCAGAAGTCTTAGGCCGTTGTAAAATCCGCCCGCTGCTCTGGCCTCGTAAGTGAGGTAGCAGGCGGAAACCACGAGAACATATCAGTAAATGCTTCGGCGGACAACTGGGTGAGGGCGAGCCGTAGATTCCGAGTTGGATCTCGGAGTTTGATTTTCCTTTCGTTCCGCGCTGCTGTGGTTTGCCTGCTTCTATTTACTACTCGGCAAAATTCTGCGCGCGTTTTCTGATTTTCCCATTTCGGGACGATTAGGCTGGCCGGTTAAGGCCCCCTCCCCCATATCTCACATAAAATCTTGAAAATAAAGGGGTGGGAAATTCTTGTCCTCGCAAAATATTGTATTCAAAGGAGTTGCACGTAAAATGCAGCATACAAAATACTTAGCTGGAACATATGTATTGCAAGTTATACATGTTATACAATTCATGTCTCCGCCCCACCCCCCTCCCCCTACGTCCTCGCAAAATCTTG
>JBKQKT010000235.1:0-5902 GCA_052147365.1 Candidatus Korobacteraceae bacterium
GAGCGCAACATCGCGCCGGAGCTGCTCATCGTGGGCGCGAAACACAATCCCCATACCGCCGGCGCCGATCTGCTCGATCAGCCGGTAGTGGCCCAACACTTGTCCGATACTGGGCGCGGAGAGGGACATCTATGCGAATGTTAGGGCTCGCGCCGCAAACGGTCAATGAAAGGGCAGGTGCACGATCGGTTGTGCTGGACTCCCGGGACTCGCCGCTGAATCCCGGTTCCCGAATTGCCATCCAATCCTGAGCGCGAACCATGACGGATACGACAATGAAGATCGGAATTACCTGCTACCCCACCTACGGCGGCAGCGGCGTAGTGGCTACTGAGTTAGGTCTCGAGCTGGCCGAGCGCGGGCACGAGGTGCATTTCATCTCTTACTCGCAGCCCATCCGGCTGACCCAGCCGCTGCCGAACATCCACTATCACGAGGTGGAGGTGTCGCGTTACCCGCTGTTCGAATATCCGCCCTACGACCTGGCGCTGGCTACGCGCATGGCGGAAGTGGCGGAGATTTACGATCTCGACCTGCTGCACGTGCACTACGCCATTCCGCATTCGGTAAGCGCGATGCTGGCGCGACAGATGCTCAGTTGTGACCACTCGCGCAAGAGCCGCCGCTTGCCCTATGTGACTACCTTGCACGGCACCGACATCACGCTGGTAGGCTCCGACCCATCGTATCTGCCGATCACGCGCTTCTCGATTGACCAGAGTGACGGCGTGACCTCGATCTCCGAGTATCTCAGGAAGCGGACGGTTGAGGTGTTCGAGGTGCGGACCCCGATCGCAGTGATTCCCAACTTCGTCAATTGTGATCTCTATCACCGCACTCCTGAAGCTATGCAGCACCGCGCGGAGTATGCCCGGCCGAACGAGAAGATACTGGTGCACTTGTCGAACTTCCGTCCAGTGAAGCGCCTCGCTGACGTCATCGAGATCTTCGATCGCGTGCAGAAGAAAATCCCATCGCGGCTGGTGCTCATTGGCGATGGGCCAGAGCGCTCGCGCGCCGAGTGGCTGGCGGTGAACAAGGGCATCCACAATAAAGTGGACTTCCTGGGCAAGCAGGACCGCATCCACGAGAAGCTTCCCGTGGCTGACGTGATGCTGCTACCCAGCGAACTCGAATCCTTCGGCCTCGCGGCACTGGAAGCCATGGCCTGTGAAGTGGTGCCCATCGCCACCAACAAAGGCGGCGTCCCCGAGGTCATCGAGCACGGCCAGACCGGTTTCCTGGCGGAGGTTGGCGATGTGGACACGATGGCCGGCTACGCCATCGAGGTTTTGTCCGACGAAGTGAAGTTAACGCAGATGGGCAAAGCGGCGCGGGCCAGCGCCCAGGCGCGCTTCTGCGCCAGCAAGATCATTCCTATGTATGAACAGTTTTACCGCGAGGTGCTGGAGCGGGCCTCGTAAATCGCACCCGCTACAGAACCACCCATCTCCTCGGCCTGCAGCACGGGCAATACCAGCCGAACCAGCGTGCCGCGTCCGGGCTGGCTCTGGATGGTGATCTCCGCGGCGTCTCCGTAAACCACCTGCAGACGCTCGGTGACATTCAGAATGCCGATGCCAGTCCCCGTAGTCCTGCTTGCGCCGGTTGCGGGCATGCCAACGCCATCATCCTCGACTTCGATAACCAGCCGGTCACCTGCGTTGCGGCTGCGAATATAAATACTGCCAGAGTCGACCTTCGCTGAGAAGCCATGCTTCACGGCATTCTCCACCAGCGGTTGCAGGATCATGCTAGGCACAAGGTGGTCGAGCGTAGCTGCTTCCAATTCCTTCACCACTCTCAATTTGTCACGACCGAAGCGCGCCACTTCGATGTCGAGATAGTCGTCGAGGAATTCGACCTCCTCGTGCAGCGGCACGAAGGAATCACCCTTGCGCAGCAAGCGGCGCAGAATGTTCCCAAGTTTCACGATCATCTCTCGCGCCGAGTCAGGATCGCGCCGCACCAGCGAGGAAATTGAATTCAGCGTGTTGAACAGGAAGTGCGGATTGATCTGGCTCTGGAGCGCTTCCATGCGCGCCTGCAACAGCAGCCGCTCCTGCTGCTCCAGTTTCATCTCGATGCGCACGTTGTTCAGCACCTTCAGAGCGATGGCGACTGGCATCACCGTGCCCGCGTAGATTGCCAGTTCCACCCACAAGTTGTCCGAGTCCAGCGCGAAGATCCTCCGGGGGAAGGCGCGGTGCAGGTGAATGCGGACGAACTCCATAGCCAGGATGAGGAAGAAAAATGAAGTCTGCCAGTCAATGAAGGACTTGCGAATGCTGCGCCGGATCCAGTGATAGATACTGAGGTCGAAAAGCGGCGAAAAGGACCAGATAGCTTCGCGATCGCCAGCGATGTGACGCAGCAATCCGGCCAGAAGACCGGCGAGCACATTCGTCGGCAGCGTGAGCCACTCGCCCAATAGCAGCGCCGGCAGCGAGACCAGCGTGCCTCCTACTGCACCAGCCAGGCGGCCTCCGATGACGCCCATCAGGATGGCGCCCTCAAAGCTGATGTCGGCCGCGAGAAAGTTAGGCACCCAGTGCCGGACCAACACGCCCAGCAGGATGGGCGTGCTCAGAATCAGGACTAGCTCCAGTTTCTCCGCCAGCGTGCGCTCTTCGCGGAACAGCAGCACACGGAACCGCCGCGCGCGCACCACCACGCTGCTGATGGCTGCGGCCACGCCGAGCCGGATCAGCAGAGTGACGAGAATAAGGTGGTTGTCCATAGCCAGTGGTCAGGGGCTAGTGTTTAGGGTCTAGTGAATGGCGGATGGTGTCTTCTGAGATAACTGGTGCTGGCGCTTCAGCACTCAATCAAAGCACCCACCTCTTACATCTGCAACTGAGAACTGCGCACTATCCCCTAGCCCCTAATCCCCAGCCCCTATCCTAACGCGCTTGCCGCCTGGTGCAGCGCCCCTTCCGCGCGAGCGCTGTCCGGCGCTCCGCCCTGCGCGATGTCGCGATTGCCGCCGCCCCGCGTGCCCAACTGCTGCACAGTCTGTTTCATCAACGCGCCCATATCGTTGGCGAGGCCAGATGTCTGCGCGAAAACGAGAGACGGCTGCTGACCTCCGCAACCGAGCAACGCGACGGCCTTGCCAGATTTCGTCAGCTTCTGCGCCAGCATCTTGATGAAGGCGAGGTCGCGCTCGGGGAAGAACTCCACTACAAGCTGGTGACCGCCGCGCTCAGGCGATGCTTGCAGCATCTGCCGCGCCTGCAGTTCGGCGACTTCTTCCAGTAGTCTATGCTGCACCTTTTGCGCGGCCTTGACCTCATCGAGCGACTTGCGTACCAGTTGCGGCACCTCCCAGATGTGAGTGGAGAAGACCGCGGCCGCGTCGGTAAGTGTTTCGAAGTCGCGGCGCGCTGTGCGCACCGCACGCAATCCACAAACAAACTCCACGCGCGCACCTTGCTTTACCTTCTCCGCTTTGCGCAGCAGAATGCAGCCGATTTGGCCGGTGCTGCGCACGTGCGTACCGCCGCAGGCGTTTAAATCGAAATCGCGAACATCAATGAGGCGTAGCCTATCGCGCTCGGCTGGAGGAATTTTGCGCACGCCCAACGCGCGCGCCTCACCGGGCGTGGCGAAACGAATCTCGACCGGGCGATCTTCGGAGATGACATTGTTGGCAAGCGCTTCGGCAGCCTCAAGTTGCTTCGCGGTTAGCGCCTCGGTTGCGAGATCAATGGTGCAGCTCTGGTCGCCCATGTGAAAGGAAACGGTCGCGAAGCCGTACAGCTTCTCGAACGCAGCGGAGACGACATGCTGACCTGTATGTTGCTGCATGTGGTCGAGGCGCCGTTCGGCGTCAATCAGGCCAAGCACTTCCGCGCCCGTCTGCAATGCAACCGCGCTTTCCACCAGGTGCAGCACGGCGCCGGTCTGTTCATCTTCCGTCACATCTTTCACGCGAATGCGGTCGGAGCCCTTCACCTCAAGCCAGCCGGTGTCGAAGACTTGTCCACCACTAGTGGGATAAAACGCCGAGCGGTCGAGCGTAACCGTCTCTCCGCTGACGGCCAGGACGCGGGCCTCAAATTCGTGGAGGAAGGAGTCGGTGTAGTAGAGACGTTCGGTCAAATTCGGGCCTCGATCTGGATTATTCATCCAGAGATGGGCAACTAGCAACTAGCCCCAATAGCAGGCACGCTTGGCTCTGGGGAGGCGCTGTCGATGCCGGACTGAGAGTGGCGTTTACTAGTTGCCAATCTGCTGATTGCTGCTTTTCGGGTAAACTCTTACTAATCGGCTTCCCGAATGAGATCCTACCAACGACTGCTGTGCATCTTGAGTGTGGGATGTGTCTGTGCAGCAGCCGGCTTGTTGCATAAGGTCGAGGCCACGGTAGCAGACCCAGGCTATGTGGCCACGCGGGCCAACAACGACGCGGCTACGCGCAAGGGCTTCGACCACTTCTACAACCTGGAGTACGACAAGGCTATCCGCGAGTTCGAAACTGCCCAGCAGGCGCATCCCGACGATCCGTTTGCGCTCAACCACACCCTAGAAGCCTTGATTTTCAAAGAGTTATTCCGAGTCGGGGCCCTCGATACCGAGGCCTACGCCGGCGATAGTTTTCTGACTAAGAAGCTCGCTGCGCCGCTCGATCCCAACGTGCGTGACCGCGTCAAGCAGTTAAGCGACCAGGCGCTGGCGCTCTCACAGGCCCGACTCGACAAGAACCCCAACGATGTGGACGCGCTTTACGCGCGCGGCGTTACGCGCGGGATGCGCGCAACCTACGTGGGAATCGCGGAGAGGGCGTGGTTTTCGGCCCTGCGCAGCGCGGTTGCCGCTCGCCATGACCACGAGCGTGTCCTGGAGCTCGACCCAAACTATGTGGACGCGAAAGTGTTGGTGGGGGCTGACCTCTACATTGTCGGCAGTCTGAATTGGCCAACCAGGGTGGCGGCTTCCATGGCCGGCATCAGCGGCAACAAGCAGAAAGGGTTGGCTTACTTGCGCCAGGCATCGACGGAGGCGCACAGCGAAGTCGCCAGCGACGCCCAGATCGTCTATGCCCTCTTCCTACGGCGCGAGCAAAATTACAGTGAAGCTCTGCAGGTCGTCGCACGCATGCAGACCGAGTTTCCGCGCAACGCCCTGATAGCGGCGGAATATGCTCACCTGCTGAATGCCGCCGGACACGGGCAGGAGGCGATTGCGGCCTATCGCAAAGTCATAGCGAATTGCCGCAGCAACGTCTATTCATCATGCCGCCTGGAAGTTCCGGCCTATGGCATGGGCGAGGCGCTGCGTGGTCAGCGGCAATATCAGGAAGCCGCCGAGGCCTATGAATTAGCTGCGAGCAGCAGCACAGCCGATCCGGAATTGCGACAGAAAGCGACCCTCTCCGCAGGACAGATGTACGACGTGCTCCAGAAGCGAGACACTGCGCTGGCGAAGTACCGCGCGGTCGTTGCCGAGAACTCCGCTTCCGGCTCGGCAGACCTTGCGCGGCATTATATGAAGGAAGCGTATAAGAGCCCGTAGTATCCGCAGTTGGTGTTTAGTAATGGGTATTTGGCGCTTAATAACGGCATTGAGCCATTGCAGTCGTTCCGCGGCGCCCATTTTCTAAGCACTAAATACCAAACACCAAGTACTAACTACTAACTACTAACTGCTTTACTTCCGCCGTCTTTGCTTCCCCGGGAACTTCTCCCTATGCTATTCGTATCTAGCTCAAGGGAGGCCTTATGTACTGCAACTACTGCGGAAAAGTGATCCAGGACGATGCCAACGTGTGCGCCTACTGCGGACGCCGTGTGGGCGCGGTCGCCGCACGCACCAAGTTAATGCGCTCACGAACCGACCGCAAAATTGCCGGCGTCTGTGCCGGATTTGCTGAGTACTTTGACCTCGATGTCACTGTGGT
>JBKQKT010000236.1:0-3370 GCA_052147365.1 Candidatus Korobacteraceae bacterium
ACGTGCAAAAAGACAAACAGCTCACCACCAGCGGCCCCTATGCCTACACTCGCAACCCCCTGTACCTGGGCTCGCTGATGCTTGCGGCCGGCTTCGCCATCGCGGCGCGGAGTTGGTGGATCGTCGCAATCATGCTCCTGATGTTCGCCGTGATTTATATCCCGGTCATCGGCGGCGAAGAGCGTTACCTGCGACGGACGTTCCCCGATTACGACGACTATGCGCGTCACGTGCCGCGCCTGTTGCCGCGGCTCACGCCATACGGCAGCCAGCGTGGCGCTTACTCTTCCGCGCGCTACTGGAAGCACCGCGAATACGAGGCAAGCATTGGCTGCGTGGTCGTGCTGGCCATCCTCCTCGTGAAGCTAGTGTGGTAATCTGCCGTGGAACATGAGCCGTTCGCCTCAGGGGCTAAAGCCCGTCTGTCGTCGTTCGAGTAGCCCTGGTCTGGGTTGCGGCGCGGCTGAAGCCGCGCCCCTTCAGAGCATCCGCGGTCTGGTGGCGCTTGGCGGACTGCTCTGCTGCCTGATTCTCGCGGACATGTTGCCGGCGCAGCAAGGGCCGCCCACCGCATCGATCGGACCTGCTCCCGTGCAGATCGAGCCACCGCGTCCCAACTATCCTTTTCCCGATGGGCGGAGCTACGTCTATTCGGCGGAGTGGCATTTGATCACCGCCGGAACCGCAGTCGTGAGAATGGAAGCCGCCGGTAACGAACGCAAGGTCACCGCGTCCGCCGAATCTTCAGGAGTGGTCAACGTCATCTTTCCTGTGCATGATCGCTTTGAATCGCGCTTCGATCCTCGGACGTTCTGCTCGCTCTCAATCTTCAAGCATAGCGAAGAAGGCTTACATAAACGCGAGACTTCGATCCACTTCGATTACGCGCGCAAGCGAAGCACGCTCGATGAGAAGAACCTGAAGACGGGCGAGACCAAGCACGTCGAAAACGACCTTGCCGGCTGTGCCACCGACGTCATCACCGGCTTCTACTACCTGCAATCGCTGCCGCTGCAGCTCGGCGCCAGCTACGAGTTCCCGATCAGTGACGGGAAGACGACGATCGTCCGCGCCAGCGTGGACAAGCGCGAGCCGATCAGAGTGCCGGCCGGAACCTTCCCGACCGTGCTGGTTACGGCCGAAGCCATTTCCGGCCCGCTGCAAACCATAGGCAAAGTGTGGGTATGGTATTCGGAGGATCCCAGTCACACGCCGGTGCAGATGCGCGTCAAGCTGGGATGGGGCACGCTGCTGTTCCGCCTGCATCGGATCGAAAAGTAAACCCGCTTCGGGGCACCATCCTGACTTTGTTGTCGCCTAGTTACTATTAAGATATTACCCCGTGTTTACCACCACCCCCCACCCCCCTCCGTAGTGAAATCATAGGGTTAGGGGATGTCGATCCGCCAAAACATAGAGCGCAAAGGACTTATTTTCAAAATATTCCGGAATAAGGAGTTAACTCGATTCTTCGCTTTTTTCTCTTGAAACTCATAGTTTCGGCGGCTTAATGACGCCCGCTCATTGCCCCAAATTGCCTCGAATATAGTTATCAAAGAGCCACTAGCAAAGTTGGGCTGGGCGGCTTCGAGGGCCGTCTCGGCTGGCGGACACACCTCAGCCGTGACACACAGGTCGATGTCCATTGTCGCCGACGGCCGGTTGGAGGTCTGTGATGGCGCTCACTGGTTGGTTGTGATGAAAAAGAGGGCGCCCTGAATGTAGCGGAGCGCACACCCACACATTCGCAAACAACGCGAATGTGTGGGGCACCCGGCCTATCTGTGCGACAAGCGTACGGACGTACGCAATGAAGACACAGGCGAGATAGTGAGCAAGCTCACGTGCGGGGCGTGCTGGCACATCCGCGCAGCGATGGAGACGAGATGGTTGCCTACACAGATGACGGCGTCGCGGTCGAATGGCACAGCAGCAGCATTCCGCCTGAGCAACTCGACGCCGCGATAAGACGAGACCGCAACCTGATTATCCGATACGGTGAGCAACTGCTTGCTACACGGTGACTTCCCAGCCCGCGTCCGCTCTGGTAGAAGTGAAGTGGGAGGATGCATGAGATGAGCAAGAAATGGATGCAGTACGTCAAGACCAGCGGTCTCGGTTTTACGTTTACCGACAGCGAGTTTGAAGCGATGCATTTTGGGACCAAAGCCGAAGTTTTTAATATGAGGGACAGGCTGGCTCCGCAGTTCCCTAACTATGTGTGGGAAGTAGTTAGGTGCAGCACGAAGTTTTGTCTTGTGGTTCTACTGTGCGGAGAGCAAGGATGCACAAAGCTGGCCGCCGAAGTCAGAAGGCTAATCCAACCTGACCGTTCGGAGAAACCATGGCCTGTGTGTGAAGAGCACGCTAAGTACTACGATGGTTTGGGCGAAGCCCTTATGGGTTCAACGTCCGAGTAACGCTCTATGAAGCGGGCTTTGTCCAAATCCTTGCCGCTTTTGCGGAATTTAAGAAAAACCTGCGCACCCGCAGTGGGGCCCCTATCGTAACCTTGGCGCAGAGCACGGCAGAATGTAGCGTCGAGAAGAGGAGGATCATCATGAGGAGCAGGATCGTTCTACCGCTGGCCCTGTTAGCCGCTACCGCCGCCTTTGGCTACGCCATCTCTGTGCCAGGAAGGGGGTTTGGTTCAAATCAATCTCAAGCATTACAGAATGCCCTTAAGGACGCCCAACACAACGCAGAACAAAAGTGTTATCCGCCGAGTCACCCTGAGTCCATCATCCTGACCAACAGCAACTGCATTGATAACGGGGCGAATAATTATATGTGTGAGGTCGAGATCAGCGTCGAGTGCAGCAACTGAACCACGGCGGGCTTGAGCGAGTCCGAATTCATTTTTCCCCTTGCTTACGTAATTCTTCGATTACCATATTCCCCTCATTGACTGAGCGTACCTCTCGGACAGAACTCCATGTCCCGTCAGTCCTGAATTGAACCTCGTACTTTTCACTTCCGTCCTCCCGTCGAATAATTCGATAATTGTTGGGATCGACATCATGGCTCATGGGATTTGCCTCCTGTATTTATTGTAGTTTCTACTGCAGGCGGAAGCGTTCGTTCATCAGGCGCTGGAGGCGCGGGCGGTAGATGAGATCGTAGGCGAGTTCTTTATCGGGAAACATGCTCAGAGCGGCGCGGCGGGCGTTCGCGGCCATCTCGGCCGCCTCTTCGAGGGTCAGATCGGGATCCTGGCTGATCACCGACATCACCATGTTCATCATCACCTGCAGGCGGCGCAGCCTTCGGGCCTCTTCGTTGTTAGTGTCCTTGCCATTATCATTGTTCTTGCGCTCATTGTGTTCTCCGACTGGCTGTTTGGGCCTTTGAACTTCCATACTGCCCCCGT
>JBKQKT010000237.1:0-10950 GCA_052147365.1 Candidatus Korobacteraceae bacterium
GGGAGGCCTCAACCGCGAGGCGTGCAAGTTGGGAGCGAGTCACGAGCAAACCGGAAGTTGGCTTTCTGCAGATAGCTGGCGAGAACAGGCCAACTCGCACCCTATCTGAACCGGATGGAATATGTTCCTCGGGAGTCGGCCAGCATCCAGCAACCGCATCGGTATCGCCACTTGGACGTGTAACACCCTACTCGTAGAAGTGCAACCCCTGACTGCCCGGAAGTCTGCTTGTGGGAAGTTTCAGCACATAGGTACCCGAGACTCCATTTTCATCATGTGGGTCCAATTCTCACCTTATGGAGTCCCATTCTCGTCTCATGCGTCCACCCACACCAACCGAAGATTTGTGGGTTTACGCATAACGTGAGAACGGCGGGGCTTCAAAGACAGCGCCTTAGATTGACCTTGTCCCCATGAGGTGAGAATCGGGGGCGCCATGAGATGAAAATATCGCCACAAATTGACGCATAAGATGAAAACGCCGACACTTCCCAGAAGGCCTTTCCCGGCCACTGTCACAGGCGAATGCTGATCGGCAATCAAGGCGTGCCCTCCGGGGCGATGTAGCGACCTACCGCAGCGCCGCGGACGGTTCGCCACCGGCCATAATGAAGGTGTCCACTCGCAGGCCCATGGGCAATTGTGCTCCGGGATCCAGTTCCACCAGCGCTTCCAGAAATTTTCGGTCTACGCGTTCAGTAGGCTCATCGGTGCGGATGGTCTTGGGACCGAGCAGTTCGCCGATGCGCACGACGTGCCCGCTGAACTTCTGTTTGCCGAAGGCATCCGCTGTGACCCAGGCCTTCTGACCCATCCGCACTTTGTTCACGTCGGATTCATCGATGTCCACGCGGACGCGCAGCATTTCGGTGTTGCCGATGGTCAGGACTGGGTCAGGCGTGGTGGCAGAGTTCGAAACACTTTCTCCGTTGCGATGATGCTTGCGGAGAACGATCCCGTTGATCGGAGACTTGATGAAGGTCTTGTCGTACCTGGCTTGGGCCTCGGCCAGGTGCGCCTGCGCCAGTTGGAGATCCGCTCGGGCGAAGGCAACATCTTCTTCCCGAGTGGCGGTGTTCACCAGCGAATAGCGGTCAGATTTCTCCTGGTACTCCTCCTTCGCGACGTTGTACTCGCGGGTGTAGTGATCTAACTCCTCACGCGAGATCACTCCACCCTGATAAAGTTCCTGGCGCCGCTGCAATTCAGCTTGGGCATTCTTCATTATTGCCTCGGCAGCACGGACGCCCGCCAAGGCCTCCGACCGCTCCTGAGCCCGGACTCCATTCACCACCTTGCGTAGTGTCGCCTCTTTGGCTTGCACTTCCGCCGCAGAGGAGGCAAGTTCCGCACGGTAGTCGTCGTTCTCCAGCACCGCCAGCACCTGGCCTATGCGGATGGAGTCGCCTTCCTCCACGTGCACCGACTTCAGTTTGCCACCCAGTTCCGAGCCCAACTTGATGTCCTCGGAAACGGGCTCGATCCTTCCCGGTCCAGCAATGACGTTGGCCAAATCGGAGGCGTGCGCGCCCGAGTTGAGATTGTTGGCGTTATGGCGCGCCGACGAAAACAGCCTCACTGATATCGTTAGAACCGTGAGGGTGACTGCACAAAGAATTCCCAGTTTCTTGATCACAGTAATCTCCATTCTAAAGTTGCTCAGGTATCGAAACACTCGCGGTCTCCTCACTGCGATACCGCGTGCATTTCTGTGTGTCATGCAGGTACTATGTGGGATCCTGACAGAATGCACATCCCGAGGTAGAAGGCTATTTTGCTACCACTACGCGGACATAAGGCAATACTTACCGCTGGGGCTTCGCTGATACCACGATGTAGTTATGGAGAAGCCGTCGATGGCGCGCCGAAGGTCAACGGTGCGGGATTGAAGAAATTGCTGCCCGGTCGGGAGCCAGTAGAAAACTCCATTCGCCCGCAACCCAAATGCGAGAGCCCCTGACCTATCGTTGTAACAGGACGCCAACGACGACAACTTGTACCGCTACGCATACCAACTGCGCTTCGGAAAAGCGGCCATATCTCGGTCGTGCGCTGGTGGTGCGACAGAAATCGAGCACGAACCGAACGATTGAGTACAGTGAGAGATACACCCAAAAGACAGACCGAGCTGTGCCCGGCTGGCGCCAAAGCAATGTTGCCAATGTCGCAAAAAGCGTTGCCTGCGCAGCCGCTTCAACGAGTTGTATGGGAAACACACGGACAGAAGGGTCAGGGCTGGGAGAGTACCTTCTGCAGCCATGACCGGTTGATTCAAAGACTGACTTGGGATAGAGGACGCCTTTGGTAGATGGCTTCCCATAGCAGCAACCACCGAGGAAGCACCCGATGCGAGTAAGGCAGCCGTACAACGGCAACAGTGTTCCCAGGAACGCAAAGGTCAGATTTAGCGGCTGCTTAAATAGGAAGCTTACGACCAGGAAACATGGGAGTATGACCTGAAGACAATCCTGGAGAAACGAGCGCGCTGCTGATTTTCCGGCTGCCGCTTTCACCTCCAGGACAAGCTTGTGAACCATCAAAGCAATTAATACGGCAAGCCCCAAACCTACGCCGGAAACGCTGGGGAAGCGTTTGGAAAAAGCCCAAGCATAGCCCAGCGCTGACAGGGCGGCGACGTCGGACATGATCCAATATGGCCTATAGCGCATTCCGAACAAGCTAAGCCTGTCAGCAGATGCCACGATGGCATCGAGGAAACGAACCTTTCCCGCGACGCATTGCTCTGAGTCTGCAGCGATTGCCACCCGGCGATGTACGAGGGAAACCCGTTCTTCTTTTTTACCATTCGTTGGTCCGGCATTGACCTCGATACCGCCTGCGCACTTCTTGTATTTCATCCCGGTACTATGCCGGATCGCGACAGAACGCACATCACGAAATAGAAGGCTTTTTTGCTACCACTGAGCAGACATTGGGGGATACCTTCACTTGGGGCTTCCCTGATACCACTATGTAGTTATGTAGAAGCTGTCGATGCAGTGCGCCAAAGGTCAACGGGTGCGGCATTGAAGAAATTGCGGCCCGGTTGAGGAGCCATTGATGTGATCCCATGACAAGGCACGCAAGCATGGCGTCATAAACTACTTAGGGTCAACTGCGGCGCTTCCCCCGCACGATATAAAGGGGGGAAGCGCTTCGCTGTTACTGAATCCAGGTATGAGCAGGCTGGTGGAACTTTTGAGCCAGCAACTCCACGGGGACCGCCATCTCGGGCGAACTGTTGGCGATCATTCCGTCTTCAATCCGGATAGTGCGATCGGCGAACTCGAGCACTCGAGGATCGTGGGTAACGATGAGGACCGCCCGTCCGCGCTCATGCGCAAGATCGCGCATCATCTCCATGATGGTCCGCCCGGTATGTGAATCGAGCGCAGCCGTGGGCTCGTCGGCCAGGATGATCCTGGGATCGCCGACCAGAGCCCGGGCGATCGCCACGCGCTGCTTTTGTCCCCCACTAAGGTTGGCGGGGACCACGTCGAACTTGTCGGCCAATCCCACTCGTTCCAGCAGTTCGTAGGCGCGCTTTCGCGCCTGCGCTCCGCGAACGCCCTTCAGGTCGAGCATAAGCTCAATATTCTCCCCTGCAGTCAGGGTAGGAAAGAGATTGAAACCCTGGAACACGAAGCCAATGTGATCCAAGCGGACGCGAGGCAGCTCATTCTCGCGAAGGTGGCCGACTTCCTGGCCGGCGATCCGAATGCTTCCGGAGGAGGCTTGAAGAATACAGCCCATGATCGACAGTAGCGTGGTCTTGCCGCTGCCTGAGGGCCCCACCAACATCACTATCTCGCCGGAGTGAACATCCAGGTCCACGCCACGTAAGGCAGTAACGCTGGCACCGCCCTCCGCATAAGTCTTGGTCGCGTCCCGTACTATGATTGCAGCATTCATCGCATCTCCTTTTGCGGACCTTATCCTTTGAAAACCATCGCAGGATCAAGCCGAGTCACTTTGTTAATGGAAACCATCGCTGCTCCAGCACACATGAGCAGCGTTAGAAGGAATGTCGAGATCGCCATCCACCCGTTCATCAGGATGGGCGCGCCGGCGGGCTGAGCGAAACGTATCACGAAGCCGCTGATGATCATCCCCAGGGTGTATCCGATTACGGCGCCGACGGCCGCCTGTATCAGGATGACTTTGTATACGTAACTGTTCGGTGCACCCATCGCCTTCAGCGTGCCGAATTCCTTCAAGTGATCCATGGTGGTGGCGTAGATGGTCTGTGCCACTACCACGAATCCCACGATCAATCCCAGCACCGCCGCCAGCAGAATGGCGATGCCGGCGCCAGTGGTAAACGTCCAATACCTCTGAGTGCGCCGGCTGAACTCCGCGCTGGTGAGTACGTCTACATCCTTCACACGGGCCAATATATTTCTGCGTACTTCGTCCACATTGGCGCCGGGCTCGGTCTTGACCAGTATGTAGGTAGTCTGGTCGGACCGCAGCGGCGTGTAATCCTGGGCATGCCTGAAGCTGGTAAAGACGTAGGGGTCGGTAGTGAAATCACGGATTCCGCGGGTGAAACCAACCACCCGGGCGCGGTGCCCGTTGATCTCGAACACTTCGCCGACCCGGCTCACTCCCAACTTTTTCTTGTAGACTTCGTCCACTATGACGCCATCGGGGGTCTTCAAATCGTGGACGCTTCCCTCCACCACATTCCAAGGGCCACCCAGACCGGCATCCGGATTGAATCCCACGACCTGAACCGTCTCCTGAGCGCCGTCGAGGCGGTTCCATCGCGTGTATCGGTTGATGAACTTCTCTGCGTCGGCCACGCCGGGCACGGCTTTCACCTGGTAAAGCTTGCGTTCGTTGAAAGGCGTCCCAAGCTCGAGGTAAGGCACGTGCGTGGAGGTCACCCAAAGGTCTGCCCCGGAGTGATCGATCAGGGAGGATGTGGTTTGCGTGAAGCCCACGTACAATCCCAACTCGACAACAATCAGAACTACGGCGAACACGATCCCGGTCAGGGTCACGGTCAACCGTACCTTGTCGTGAAGCAGGTTCCGCTGCGCTAGAGAAATCATAAACAGGTAATCTCCTGCAGCGAGCTGCGGCGCACGAGGATGTTCAAAGCAATACGGCCGGGCTCTTTCTGCGTGTCATGGAAGCATCATGGGGGACTTGACGCCGAGAGCGCATCACGAGATATAGCGTTTTTTCGATACCACGGTCTGGTACCCACCGGTATACCCCTTGTCAGGAGTATCTCTACTACCACGATGGGGTGAGGAATAACTTGCTCACGGTCGGTCAGTAACGATGATGGAATGGAAAATTAAAGATGACGGAACGGTTAGCCGCACAGATTATGGCTTAGGCGCAGCCGGCGACCGGGGGATGATGACTTTGCGCAGTCCAAAGAGGCGGGCATCCAGCGAAAAAGCCCCGGGACCCAGGAGACCAGATGCCACGGCCACGATGATCGCAGCAAGAGTCGGCGGGTTGAAGACATTCCAATTCGCTGTAGGAAGCCATGAGAACATAATGCCCATGCCACCCAATACTGCCAAACTACTCGCGATCGGAGTCAGAAATCCAACCAGAAGCGTCGCACCACTTACGATCGCCAGCAGGCAGACGAACCAGATCTCAAGCCTCAGCTCCCGAAGTTGAGTCAAATAGGCTGAACCCTGCCAGATCAGCGTCCCGCCGATCGCCACTCGCAACAGCAGCAAACCTACGCCATGCCATCCGCCGGGGAATGTGGAATACAGCTTTCGCAAGCCCAACTCCCGGGGATCCATAGTGTCAATGAATCCCACGTAAGCAAGACTAGCGGCTGCTAGCGCGCAGCGAATCCCTAGAGCTCGGAATTTTGTCCTACCACTATCGGGGGATACCTGAGCACAGCGGGATGTCTCTTAGTTAGAGATGGATGATTCCGCGCCGCACGGCTATCGCGACGGCTTGTGTGCGATCACTGGCTCCCAGCTTGTCCATAATGTGCTTGATGTGAACCTTGACCGTTTCCTCGGAGATGAAGAGTCTTTCGCCAATGTCGCGGTTGCGATTGCCGCCAGCGATCTGCTGAAGGACTTCGATTTCCCGCGCGGTGAGGGACTCGTCGCTGTAGTGCTCCGCGAGATGGGCAGCAATGCTCGGTGGGATACGCTTTTTTCCGGCATGAACTTGACGGATCGCCTCGACCAGGTCCTTTGGTGGCATGCTCTTCAGCATGTACCCTCTAGCCCCTCCCTCGAGCGCCCGCTGGACTTCGACATCGCCTTCCGATGTCGTCAGCATGATGACGCGTGCCTCAGGGAACTCCTTGCGAATGGCAATCATCGCGTCGATGCCGCTCATATCGGGGAGCCTGACATCCATAAGGGTGATATCGGGATGGAGTTCGCGAAAGCGTTCAAGAGCCTCCCGCCCGCTGGACGCCTCGCCTACTATGCACATGTCTGGTTGGTTGTTGATGAGGGTGGCGATTCCCTCGCGCAAGAGCGGGTGGTCATCGACGCTCAAGACGCGTATACGTGTTTGGTCATTCATAGTTCTCGCTCACTCTCTGCTTGGAGGAACATCGGCCCCGGTCTGCCCTGGGAACCACCTGGTCAGCCACGTCCACCAGCCCTGCGAAGACACAGTTTCGAAGGCTACTTTGCTGGGCACAGACAGCGCCACCTCGGTGCCTGCGCTGCTACGGGTCCGCACTCCGAACCGGGCGCCAATCTTTTCCGCCCGCTCCCGCATGTTCGACAAGCCCCAGTGTCCTTCGCGCCCGCTCCGAAGGACCTGCGGGTCGACACCACAGCCGTCGTCGCGCACCACGATGCGCAAACTTCGTACCGCATACTTGATATTAACTTCAATCTTGCTAGCCTGGGAGTGGCGAAAGGCGTTGATCACCGCTTCGCGGGCAATCCGGTAAACCTCTTCGCGAATGACCGGATGCAGCGCGACAGGCTTTCCTTCCACGATGACCCGGAAATCAACCTGCTCCTGGAGGGGAAACTCCTCGCGAATTCCGGAAAGCTTTTCTTCTAGACCATCGCAGGCAGTCTGGGGCGAGCGCAGGCTGCGGATGGTGCTGCGTCCTTCTTCACTCACCTGTTTCATCAGATCGAGAACACGCTGCACAAGAGGTTTCGCCGGCGAGTCGGCAGGCAAACGGTCATTGGCGACATCGAGCTGCATATAGGCACTGAGAAATCCCTGCAGCAGGGTGTCGTGCAGGTCGCGGGCAATCCGCTCCCGCTCCTCGAGACGCTCTTCGAGCCTGGCTTGCATGTGACCGGCCACTTGCCGGAGGCGGAGCTCGTAAAGCAACCACAGAATGCCGGCAACGATGACAAAGCATAACAACCGGAACCAAGTTGTCTGATAAAACGCCGGCAGCACGGTAAGGGCCTGCGTCGCTCCCACATTGTTCCAAACCCCATCGTTGTTGCTGGCAATTACCCGGAAACGGTAATTCCCCGGCGGTAGATCGCTGTAGAAGGCCTGCCGCCGTGTTTGCGGATCCTGCCAATCCGCATCATGTCCTTCCAGCTTGTAACGGAAGCTCACTTTCTGCGGAACCGCAAAGCTGAGCGCCGTGTAGTCAATTTCGATGTCGCGGGTTAGCGGCGGGAGCCGAAGGTTATCTTGTGGCGCATAGTTCTTTCGGTCGGCAATGACCTGTTCCACACGCACCGGCGGAGGTATTTCGTTCCCATCGAGGTGGGCGGGATCGACCATCTGCAGAACGCTGTCATTGGCAAACCAGAGCTTTCCATCAGGAGACTTGGAGACCTCGGGACGGAAGTTGGTCAACCCGGCTTGCACACCGTCGAACACATCGAAAGTCTTCAGCTTGACTTTAACGTCCGGTTGTTCCCACCACTTCTCCAGTTCTGCAACCGGGATCACCACAAAGCCACATTGCGCATCCAGCCACAATGACCCGAGATCGTCCTTCACGACCGCGAAAATGGAATCGCATGGCAAGCCATTGCGGCTGGTGAGGGTCATCGCCTTCCCATTCTTCCACCGCGTCAGGCCTGCTCCGGATGCTGCCCAGGTCGAACCGTCGGAATCAACCAGAAGATTTCGCACCGGACCGCTGTTGCCGCCGTGAATTGTTGGAAAGATCTCTAAATGGTCTTTCCGGTACCGTCCCACATCGCCGTTGATGAAACCTAGCCAAATGCCACCTTTTGGATCGGCCGCCAGCGAACTGGAGCGCGGAGCGTGCGGCGGGAGGGCCTCTTCGCGAACCCGGAAGTCGTGAATGCGAAAGATCTCTCCAGTGGAAATCCTGGCCCAAGTGTCATGCTCCACATCTTCGGTGATTTCGGTAATGACTCCGATGGGACTGCCATTGGGTTTGTTAATCAGGCGAAATCGCCCGTCCTGGTAGACCGTTAGTTGACCATCCACGCCCGCCCATAGCTGGCCGGCATGGTCTTCGAACAGTGACGTGACCAATCTGCCGGGCAGGCCATTACTCTTTCCCATCGCCGACAATTTGCCGTGGCGAAGAACATTCAGGGCCCGCACATTTCCGATCCACACCGTGCCATCCCGCGAGGCAAGCACGGAACCCACATTCTCAGCCGTCAGCCCTTCGCGTATCGAGAAGCTAGTGACTCGAGTGTCGTGAAAGCGGTCAATGCCCCTGGAGGTTATGACCCACAGGTTGCCTTCCCGATCCTGATAGAAGCCGTTCACAGAGTCGCTCGACAAGCCGTCTGCCCCGCTAAAGTGGTCCGCGTTAATCCCGTAAATCCGATAGATTCCCTGGTTCGTCGTTCCAATCCAAAGTGCGCCGTTGCGGTCAGTGACTAGTGAGGTGACTTCTAGCGCTGTACCATCCATGCCAGGCAGCACAACACCCTTCCATGCTCCTCGGACGAGCTGTTGCAGTCCCAGGCCAGGCCCTGACCGCTCCATGCCGACCCAGAGCACCGCGTCCTTTCCCGCGGCGATGGCACTGACGCCACTTAGACCTTTCGCTTGCTGCAGTGCCTGGGGAAAGTAATTGGTGAACGAACCGGGCTTTCCCCGGCACAGCCCAAGCGAGCTGCCGATCCAGAGATTTCCCAAGTCGTCGCGCGCCAGCGGCTGAGCATAGGGAAAGGGAACTCCGTCAGCAGCACCATAGCAATGAAGCGCGCTATCTGTAACTTCACAGAGCGGGCCTTTGTCGTCATGGACCTGGGAACGCGTCATCCAGACCGTACCCTTAGAATCTTGCATAATGGCCTCGACGAATCCGGGTGTCGTCGAGTAGTCCACTAACTCCTCGTTCTTCCAGCGGGCGAGGCCGATTCGGGTGCCAATCCATAGGCTTCCATCGCTCCCACCCAGCAGAGAATAAATGCGGGGGCTGGGCAGGCGCTTGCCGTCCGGCGCGATCCATGGCACAAACCGCACACCATCAAAGCGTACTAATCCGTCTTCCGTGCCGATCCACAGGTACCCATCCGTAGTCTGTGTGATGGCATGCGGAGTGCCGCTGAAGACTCCGTCCTGAATCCGCCACGCGGTGTGGGCGTATTGCGAAATTTGCCGGCTGGGATCGAGCGCGACTGCGGGAGCACAAAGAAGAACAGCATAGAGGCAGAATCTGGATGCCGAGAGGAAGCCTCCTTCAATCCTTCCTGAACGCAAGATGCGCATTGATCTGGTGCTGACCCTTCCGGGTGACTGGCATCTTCCCCGAGATTCCTTGCAACTCGTTGGGAAACACCATGATTCACTTGTGACAAGTATAGGTCGGAAATTTCGAATTTATGCAGTCATTCTTGAGATGATCTGGTCGCCTTTTTCCCGGACGCCAACCTCGGTGAGAGTGGGCCAAACAACTATCGCGGAAGTTCGCGATGAAGAGCGCATCGTCCCGCCATCCATAGTCGCCAACCCGGGCCGCATTCCAACTGACTTACCGGATAGGGGCAGCTCAGTATGCAACCTGTCGTGGTACGCAAGAAATCCCCCCTTTCAGTTATCCGCGCATATACCGGCTGTAGTAGCTGAAAAACCTCTTATCTCGGGATGCGCGTTGTGCTCGGCGCCCGCATAGTAATGGCATCGGATGGTAGCCGGTACTAATGGCTGTAACGACACCCGTTTTGCGGGGCGCGCAGGAAACATAGGTGCCCGCGGTAATCCTGCAGGAATCATCTGCACGAAGCGGGTCGCGGCTCGAAATCTCGTGCTGACATTCGTAATTCAAGAAACTGAAGGATGGTAAACCCGATCATGAAAACTCAAATACTTCGGATGCTCGATGCGTCTATACAACGATCGATAAACCTGAAGCGCATAGCTTCACTTACTTTGATGGTGCCGCTGCTGGCTATGGCTCTGGTGGTTTCGCTGCCTGCCGTACTCTGTGCGCAAGCAAACCTGAGCCTTGCCCAGCCTGCGACCACGGTGGCGGCTTCCGGTCTGTCCAATGCTCGACAGATAGCGACCGACGCAGCAGGAAACATCTACAGTCCGGATAACAACGGGCGGATTTTGAAGATAACACCTGACGGAACCCAGTCTGTGGTCGCCGCCGGCCTGTGGCCCGTTGGAGTCGCGGTGGATGGAGCAGGTAACGTCTACGCAACCACTGCGGCCAACAACCTAGTGAAAATTACGCCGTCCGGAAGCCAGACTACGCTCAGCAGTAATTTCGTCACGCCTACGCAGGCGGCGGTGGACGGCTTGGGCAACATTTACGTTTTAGACCAAGGGGCTGGACAGGTGGACGAAATTTCTGCCGAGGGAGCCTTTAGCGTGCTGGTTGGCAACTTCCCGTCCCCATCGGGAATCGCCGCGGATAAGCAGGGCTATGTCTTCCTTACTCGCGCCAACAGTAATCAGGTCTATGAGGCCGAATATGACAATCTGAGGTCCATCGGAGTGAGCGTCAATGGTCCTACTGGCTTGGCGGTGGACGGAAATGGCAACCTCTTCATCGCGGACACGGGCAACAATCGC
>JBKQKT010000238.1:0-4210 GCA_052147365.1 Candidatus Korobacteraceae bacterium
GCGAGTCGAACCTGCCAAAATGGCGGGAGTTACTCATCGCCTTCCGGCGCCTGGAAGACCGTGGCGAGGTTAGAGGCGGCAGGTTCGTCAATGGATTCCTGGGGGAGCAGTTCGCTTTACCTGAAGCTGTCGAGTCGCTACGTGCCATGCGCAACATCTCAGCCAGTGGCAAGACCGTGACCATCTCCGCCGCCGATCCCCTCAACCTCGTCGGCTTCATCGTTCCCGGTGAGCGTGTACCCGCCATCTCAGGCAAGTACGTTAGCTTCCGTGACGGAGTTGCTGTGGAGTCTCTGGAGTTGCACCCAGCATCGGAGGCCACACAGATAAATGCATTTCGGTGAAAAAGTGTTACAGGATTCTTGGTAAGAATTTGTAAAGTAGTCCCAAAATGGAACCCGCGTTCTCAACTCATCGAACCTGTTGGCTTTATCCTGCTGGCAGATCTCGGCCCAAATCATGACTCCAGGGCAGTTGCTCGAAGGCGTCGACTATTACCTCGAGAACGGCTTCATGGTGTTCACCGCGCACTACCTGCGCAACCGGGGCTACTGCTGTGAATCAGGATGCCGCCATTGCCCGTACGGCTTCGTCCGCAAGAAGGACGAAGAAGTAGATTCCAGCGCCGATTAGCCACGTGAGATTTCTCTCTTAAGCTCCAATCGGCATCGAGAATTTCATCCCATGGTGTGGACGTGCTCAGGCGTGATTTTGTAGAGCACGCGTTTTTCACCGGGCTGCGCGAACGGGTACTTGTCTTTCCCCAGGTATTTCTTCGCCATTTTGTCGATGTGCTCGGTCGCGCCCTGCTCGGTAATTTCATGTACGCGTCCGCGAATGCCGAGATAGCGATAGGGATTGTCGGGATCGATGACGGCGATGGCCACGCGCGGGTCGTGCTTCACGTCGCGGTCTTTGCGCCGACCGACTGCCGAGTTCACCCAGATATCACCATCCTGAAGGTCCACCCACACGGGCGTGGTGTGCGGGCTGCCGTCGGATGAGAGTGTGGTAAAGCTGCCGAAAGCTTTTTTCTGGAAAAGATCGAGGTAATTTTCAGGGATGGAAGCGGACATGCTCTCTCCTTAAATTCGTTTTCGAATAATCAGTCGGAACACCAGCAATTGGATTCACAAACCATCGTATGGGGTGCATGGTTTGATGGGATAGGAGGCAGAACGATCTGAAACTGCCCTCTCTAGTAACTAACTAATGATAAGAGGCCGAATCTGAAGCCCGTCACGACCGGGCCAAGCGCTCGCGTGGCGGCCTAGGACGGCGGGAGCAGGGCCACGACCACGGGAACGGGAAGAGCCCGGCGCGACCTTGTTGGCCATGGTTGCGAAGAGGTTGGCACCGGCAGGAAACAGCGTGTTGAAGTCGGGAGAGGCAGTGATACGAAACCCCTCCCTCCTCCAACCGGACATCCAGGTTTCCTGCGTCCCGGTGTCGCAGAATTAACCGCCAACTGGTGATGCCTGTTCACCCCAGAGCGGGTTTACGGGTTCCGCAGGAAGCCGTAATGCACGTTGTTTGCGTCAATATACTGTCCGGTGATCGCCCCAAACAGGTTGGGGGTCGCCGGAATGGTGCCCTGGCCAGAGGCCGTTCCCGCCCCCGGAGCGTCGAATGAGGTGAAGGTGCGGTAAGGCGGGGCGATGACGAAGCCGTGATTCACGCCGCTCGAGTCGATGTATTGTCCTGTAATCCCCCCCACCAGGTCGATGCCCTCAGGTACGGTGCCTTGGCCGGAGCCTGTACCCGCGGCCGGAACGTTGAAGGTGGTGATGTTGCCGAACGCACCGCGCACGAAGCCGTGATTCACGCCGTTCGAATCAATGTAGTTTCCCGTGACCACCCCCAGGTCGTTGATGCTTGCGCTTTCGGTGCCCTGGCCGGAGCCCGTGCCTGCGCCCCTGACGTTGAATTCGGTGATGGTGCCGTTCGCAGCGCGCACGTAGCCGTGAGCCGCGCCGCTCGCGTCAAAGTAAGTTCCCGCGACCGTCCCCTCCAGGTTGAGGGAGCTTGCCACTGCGGTAAGCGTGTTTACGGAGCCCGGGGGATCGAATGAGGTGAAGGTGCGGTAAGGCGGATAGGTGACGAAGCCGTGAGATACATTGCTTGCGTCAATGTAGTATCCGGCGATCTCTCCTCCAAGGTTGACGTTGCCCGCGAAGGTGCCCTGGCCGGAGCCTTGCCCTGCTTCCGGCTCGCTCAAAGTGGCGAAGTTCTTGAACGGAGCAGCAGTCACGAAGCCGTGGGCCACGTTACTTGCGTCAACATAGAACCCTACCGTTACTCCGAACACGTTGTTGCTGAAAGTGATCGTGCCCTGGTTCGCGGCTGTGCCCGCGCCCGGAGCATCGAATGTGGTGAAGGTGCTGGGCGAGCCACAGCCCGAAACGCACTGGTAGCCGTGAAATACGTTGCCATCGTCAAGGTAGGATCCCACGACAGTCCCCTGCGGGTTGATGCCAAAGCCCCCGGTGCCCTGGCCGGCGCCTGTGCCCGCGCCCGGAGCACTAAATGTGGTGATGGTTTGAGCGCTTGCTAAACCACATGCAAGAAGTAAGACGCTTACTACTTTGCAAAGCTGCAGTCGATTCATAACTCCTCCTGAGTTGTGAGAGATTGCTTTCCGTACCTGAGAACTGAGCATGTGGTGTTCCACGTTCACAACGATTACGTGAGACAACAGGCCCAACACTTCAGAGTTCGAAAACGAGTGGCGGACTAACAACCTCCTGGGACGACCCCAAAACGGCTAGAGCAACTGTTTCTCCAACTTTTCATACACACACTGGCGAGAGGTTACTAAATTCGAGAACGCCGGGCAGCCAGAAGTCAGCCAGATCATTGCGATTGACTTTCAAATGGTTAACATACATACTGGTTGGTATGTTAGTCGCGCGCGATAAAAGACAAGGGTTCCGTGATCCAGAGCGTACACGGGAACGCTTGCTGCAAGCGGCATTTCGGGAGGTCTACCGATCAGGCTTCCAGAGTGCCGGCATCAATACAATTCTGGCCGCCACCAATGTCACCAAGGGGGCGCTCTACTACCATTTCGAGAGCAAGGAAGCACTAGGATATGCCATCGTCGAAGAGATCATCGCAAAAACTGTTCGCGACAAGTGGTTGCGGCCTCTGCAGCAAGGCAAAGACCCTATCGATGCTTTGATCGACATTGTTGAAGCTACCTCAGTTCGGCCAAGGGACGTGCGGAGCGGTTGTCCCCTGCTCAACCTGGCGCAGGAGATGTCTCCTCTGGATGAACGATTCCGCAAGCGATTGGAGAGGATCTTCAACGGCTGGCAAGAAGGCATTGCCACGGCTTTGCGGCGGGGACAGTCTCAAGGAACGGTTCGCCGCGACTTGGTTCCAGAAGAGACTGCCAGCTTTCTGATCGCGACGTACGAGGGCTACACCTTGTTAGCAAAGAATGCCCAAGATGCGAAGGTGTGGGAAGTGGGAATTAGAAATATCGTGAGGTGGCTGAGGTCTCTTCGCGCGCTGGGCAACCGCAAGCGGGGCTGATCGCGGCGATTCCCAACGGGGTGGTCTGACACTATTACATACAAATCGGTTCGTATGCTCGGACAGTCAGCATCGCGATCGGGCGAAGCGCTTCAAACTTTATCCTGAAAAGGAGAACGAACAATGACAAGGATCGCAGTGTCGCGCAGGAATCTGCTCGTAACGGGAGCCTGCGCGCTGGTTGGCGGGTTGAGCCTGCCGGGACCGGCAAGTGCCAGCGCATTGGGAGGGCAGAACTTAACGAACGAGGAGATCATCCGTAAGTGGTACGCGGCGTGGGAAAAGAAGGACTTGGGCACGTTCGATATCCTGCTCGCCGACAACTTCACCTTTACGAGCGCGGCCGGCGACGACCACATCAGCAAGAGTACTTTCAAAACGCAATGCTGGGACACGCAGGTTGATTTCATTGGACATTTTGACCTGGAGCGGATCACCACTGGCGCGGAGGATGCTTTTGTTAAGTATTTTTGCCACACCCAGATCGGTAAATCGTTCCGGAACGTGGAGTATCTCCGGATCAAGAACGGAAAGTTGCAATCCATAGAGTGTTATTTCGGCGCACAGTCCAGCTTTCCATCCGCAGTAAGCACTGGGCAGAAGTAACCGATGGGCCGGCTATCAAGTCCCGACGGCGCTGCCGATTCTATGATTGACCGCGCGGCGCAGCATT
>JBKQKT010000239.1:0-16280 GCA_052147365.1 Candidatus Korobacteraceae bacterium
GCCTGACGCGGCGCACGCGCCCATGGGACAGATTCTTAAGTTCCGGACATATCCGGCAGTCGATAACCATGCCGTCACCGCTCCCAACGCCGATACCCTGTATACGAACGCGTGGCTCGACGTTTCGAAGGAACCGTGGATACTCAGTGTTCCCGACATGGGCGACCGCTACTACTTGTTGCCGATGCTGGATGGCTGGACGGACGTTTTCCAGGTTCCCGGCAAGCGCACTACCGGAGATAAGCCGCAGAAGTACGCCATCACCGGACCGGGATGGTCGGGCACGCTGCCTGCAGGCGTGACGGAATACAAGTCGCCAACTGCGATGGTATGGCTCCTGGGCCGTATCTACTGCACCGGCACGCCCGCCGACTACGCTGCGGTACACGCCCTGCAGGACAAGCTTTCGCTCGTCCCGTTGAGCTCCTATGGCAAGCCCTACACCCCTCCTGCGGGTCAGGTTGACCCCAACGTAGACATGAAGACCGCGATCCGCGACCAGGTTGATCACCTGGATGTCGTCGCCTACTTCACTTACCTGGCGCAGTTGATGAAGGCCAATCCGCCATCGGCTGACGATGCACCGATAGTTGCAAATATGGCAAAGATCGGTCTGGTACCCGGGCAGGATTTTGATCCCAGCAAGCTCGGGGCATTCGACAAGGAGGCCATCAAAGCGGTGCCGAAACTGGCTCAGGCGAAGGTAATAGAATTCGCCAAAAAAGTTGAGCCTGTGAACGGGTGGCTAATCCTGCAGAAGACGGGTCTCTACGGCACTGATTATCTGGATCGGGCGTTCGTCACCGCCATCGGTCTCGGCGCCAACCGTCCGCAGGATGCGATTTATCCTACTGGGCAAAAGGACGGGAGCGGCGGCGACTTTGATGCCGCTTCCAAGAAGTACATCCTGCACTTCGATAAGGGCCAGATGCCTCCGGTCAACGGCTTCTGGTCGCTCACCATGTATGACGACAAGTATTTCTTTGTGCCCAACTCGCTCAACCGTTACAACTTGAGCCAGCGCAACAAGTTCATCACCAACGCAGATGGTTCGGTGGACCTGTATCTTCAGGCCGACTCGCCAGGCAAGGCGAAGGAAGCCAACTGGCTGCCCGCGCCAAAGGCCAAGTTCGTTCCCATGATGAGGCTGTACTGGCCGAAGGAGACTCCGCCGTCAATCCTTGATGGGAGCTGGAAACCGCCTGCTATAAACGAGGCGAAGTAGCTGAGACCTATCAAACCGGGACGGGTCGCCACGGCGACCCGCCGCAGTCGAAGAACTCTGCGCCCGCCGTTTATGCACGCAGAAGCTGGTATTTTTTTTCAGTGGCAAAGTAAGCATTGCGCCGCTAACATGGCCGTGAACGATTCCAGCTTTAGTTGATTTGTGCTGCCAGGACAGGGGCGAGCTCAGAATGGCAAGTGGACAGAGGAACTACCTAGCGAGCGGCGCCGTACGCGAGAAGGCACGCACCCTCATTACCCAGAGCTGGCAGTCGCAGGCCAATCTGTCCTTCTTTCTGGCGCTGATCGTGGGTCTCGGCTTCGTACTCCCGGTGCTCGGATTTGGGAAGAATGATGAACTCCTGTACAGCGACTGTGTGTTTTCCCTGTTGCTCGCTTCGGGTGTGGCGATCGCGTGGGGGCGGCCCCGGTTGTTCGGATTCGCGGCCTTCGTGGGAAGCGCCACGCTGGCCGTGCGCTGGATGGCGTTCTTCACGCCCACCAAAGCCTTGCAGGTATGGTCGGGCGCCTGGTCTATCGCGGCGATCCTGGTGATTGCCCTGGTTTTGCTGGCGCAAGTGTTTCGCCCAGGACCGGTTACCTCATACCGCCTGCAGGGCGCAATCGCGGTTTATTTACTGTTTGGAGTTGGCTGGGCCCACGCCTACCACCTCACGGGACTCTTGCATCCGGGATCGTTCAATACCCCCAGCGGCGAGATCCCCAGCGTTCTCGACTGGGCTTACTTCAGCTTCATCACTCTCACCACAGTGGGCTACGGAGACATTACCCCAGTGCGGCCGATCGCGCGCACCCTGGCGATGGGCGAGGCCCTGACCGGGCAGCTCTACCTGGCGGTGCTGATCGCGCGCCTGGTGGCCATGGAAGTGGTAAGCTGGCAGGCGAAGACCGATCAAAATTCTCAGTAAGTAATGATCATTGATTCCGCTGGTGAAGCACTAAAGCGGGGTGGAAGGGCTGGCCGCTGCTTCCATGCAGTTGGGGAGGAGAGAAGTGATGTTGAACCGACTCCGTCCGGCTACCAAGGTTGCGGTGGCAGCGGTTCTGTTGTCAAGCGGCCTGCTGTCGGCCCAGACCTACAGCACTCCGCTGCCTACGGTGAATGACAAAGACGTGGCACTACTGCGGCAGGATCTCCGGGCCAAAGCCAAGCAGCTTATTACCAAGAACATGCAGCTTACCGACAGCGAAGCCGCCGGATTTTGGCCACTTTACGACCAGTACGCCGCCGAGGTCCGCAAGGTCAACGATACGCGCTTCGGGCTCATGAAGCAGTATGCACAGGTTTACCAGACGATGACGGCCGACCAAGCTGACGCCATGGTAAAACTGCTGGCCGAGTCCGACCAGACCATCATCAGCCTTAGAATGCAGTATCTGCCGAAGTTTCAACAGGTTCTGCCAGGCACGAAGGCGGCGCTTTTCATGCAGTTGGACCGGCGCTTAGACTACCTGGCCAACGTGCAGATGGCCTCCCAGCTCCCGGCCATCAAGCCTTAGTCATAAAGACATTTTTTCCCGCTCAAAAACCGACTTCCAGGCCCGCCAGAGGCCTGTGCTTACAACTATTGTAGTAAGAAAATCCGGCGAAAATCTGCCATTCTGCGGTTGACTAATCCCCTTTAGATACGTCACTTACCTCGTATCAAATGAGGTACACTCGACCGTCTTGGAGGGCTTGACAGTTTGCATTCGAGCGGCCGTTGTGGGAGGATATCACTATCCAGTTAATTGGATGCGGGTGACTAAGCCTTGTTGTTGGCGGGGCCAGAAGATCGGCTCTGTGTCGGTGACTGGGTTGTGCCACCAACCATGGGTAGAAAGCGAAAGTTCAGAACGCTGCCTTTAACGAAAGGCTTTGATCTGTAATTCTTACGCCAGGGCACTCGCAATCTTAGTAGGTCCTGCTTTTAGTCGCATGACCGGCACGATGATGAACAATCCCGGAAGACCGGGATGGCACGTCGTCCACGGGCGAGATGCGGCGATGGCAGAAAAAATCTGAAAGAGCTTACACAGGAGATATAACATTGAAGAATAAATTGGTTTTGTTGCTTGGGGTCGTGTTCCTGCTTAGCATGACTGCAATCGCGCAGGAATACCCCAAAGTCGAAGTACCGGTAGGTTTTTCGTTCGTTAACGTCCACCCCAATCAGCCGGCGATCACCAGTTTCAACGTTTTCGGTGGCGGCGGTGCATTTGTCTACAACTTCTCCTCTTTGGTTGGGATTAAGGCCGATTTCGAGGGCTATACCCAGGGCAGCGGCCAGAAGTTTTATCAAGACGGTACGCTCGTGGGGAACGTCAGCGGCAACCTGTTCACCTATATGTTCGGACCGCAGATTAAGAAGCACTCCGGCAAGTTTCAGCCGTTCGGACAGGCCCTGTTTGGCGCCGCGCATACCAATCTCGATGCCAACCTCTGCAAGTTAGAGGGTGGATGTGGCTCGGGCAACGGGAGCAATAATGGGTTCGCCATGGAGTACGGCTTGGGCCTCGACATTCCAATCACCAAGACGATCCAGTTGCGTCCGGTGGAAGTGGACTATCTGTACACCCACTTCGGTTCCAACCACATCGCCGGCGCATCCGCGAGTCAGAACAACTTCAAGTACTTCGCGGGCGTGAACTTCACCTTCGGCAACAAGTAAGCTGTAACAGGACAATTCGAGGGATAAAGCTGCTGGCGTCGCCTCACAGGGCGGCGCCAGTTGTGTTTTTGGGGTTGACTTCGCAGGCGAACGCCAATCTATCCCTGGGACGATCGCCTGCAAAGATTGTTACGGAGTTTTGTTCTGGCTGGAGAGCTGGGCAGCACGTGCGGCGCCCTGCTGAGCCCCGCGCCGCCCGGGAGTATTCGTGAGCGCTGTCTCAAATTCTCCTAGCGCTGCACCCGGGCGATTCTGCTCCAACAACAAGTAGCCAAGCTGTTCACGAGCCGGGACAATCGGCCCCGGCGTTACCGGGAGCTTCTCGACTGCGTCTTCCTGGTCAGCGGCCGCGCGCATCAAAGCGGCGGCTTCATCCGGTTTCTTGTCCGCCTGGGCTGACCACGCCATCACTTCGCCCTTCAGAATATCCACCTGAATAGCCCAGTAGTCATTTCCTGACGTGTGGAGCTGCTCTTCGATTTGCCGGAGTCTCTCGGATTCGGCGCGGGCTTCGGAGATGCGTCCGATACGAGCGAGTCCGAGACCGCGAGCCCAAACTGCAATGGCGACAACCTGTGGCGGGGCGCCTGTTGGAGGAGGAACAATGCCAGCAGCGTCGGCCCATTGGCTACGCTCAACCGTGTAGCGAACCGGCATGGCGGTAGCAGCATACGACTCCTTGAAATCGCCCATCTTCAGCTCCGGCATGTTCTTAAGTTGCTGAACCACCTGAGCCGCCTCGTCATCCTGTCCAGTCTGCAGATAGGCATACACCAGATAATCCATGGCATGCAGCTCTTCTCCGATGTCGCCCTGCTGATGTGCGGCTGCCTTAGCGGCAAGGTTGGAAGCGATGGAGTCTTGCCACAGGCCGAGTCGCGTGAATATATGCGATGGCATGTGCAATGCATGAGGCGCTGAAGGTGCGATCTGGGAGTAGGCTCTTGCCGCCGCCAGGCCCTTCGGGGCGAGTTCCGCATTGTCGTAAGCATGAATGAGGTAGTGCGGTATTCCTGGGTGCTGTGGGTAGCTGCGATCAAGCGGCTCAAGCAGGCCGGCCGCCTGTTTCTGTCTCGCATGCGTCTTGTCGGAGGGATCTGCGTTGGCCAGGAGTGCTAGAGCATAGAACACTTGTGCCTCGACGTCTTCCCTGTTTTCCGACGCGACCGCGCTCATAGCGCGCTCGTAGTTTAGCGCCCGGGTGCGGTAGGGAACCGTGGCGGCGTCTTGATAGATCACGGCCAGCGCATTGATGAACTGGCGCTCGCGTTCGGAACCTGCCCCGATCTGCTGCGCCCGCTGGATCTCTTTTTGCGCAATCGAGATTGCTGCGGGGGCAACGGGCGGTTGCCAGAGCTGGTGAAAGTACGACATCGCCATGCCCCAATGCGCCATCGCACAGCCCGGATCCATCTCGGCCACGCCCTGAAATGCATCTTCGGCAGCGCTGTAAGCGAAGGAGTGAAGCAACGCCACACCTCGGTTGAACTGCCCCTGGACCGCCGGTGCGCAAGAAATCGAAAACGATACTTTCCCCAGTTTTTCAGGAGCGCTATGGTTGTGTGTTTCCTGTGCTGACGAGGAGGGGAAGATGAACAGCAGAGTTAGCGATATTCGCCATAGATAGGGCATCCCCGATCTCCCAGGCGCGTGGCGCGTTTGTCCCATCTGAATTTTACATTGAAGCCGACAACCTTCGCGCCTGCCGTGAGATAATCCTGTGTATCCAACAAACCTTCCACTGACGCACCCAGAATAGCGCGAACTCGTTTGCGCTATGCCGCCCAGGGGGTGAGTCGTGGAGCGCACAGCATCTTCGGATGGCCACGCGAATTGCGCAGCTCGATGCTTGCGAAGAGATAAAGAATCACAATTTTACCCTGCAGGCCATCGCGCCTGCGCGACAGGGGAGGTTGAAATGCCGAAGTGCGAATCCCGCAAGCCGGTAACGACTTCGTTCTTCGTATTCCTATGCTGCCTGCTATGTTCAGCTCTGAGCGTAGCCCAGGACTTGGGATGGCCGCGCACCGTCACCAAGGCGGGTGGGACGCTGGTGCTCTATCAACCGCAGGTGGATGACTGGAAGAACTACCAGCAGGTGGATGCGCGCATGGCCTTTACCCTGACGCCAACCGGCGGCAAGAGTCACGTCGGCGTGGTGACCGGCCAGTTGCAGTCCACGATCAACATGGACGAGCACACCGTGTTCCTGACCAATCCGCAGATTACGAGCATTTATTTTCCGTCGCTGGATCCGGCGACGACGGCCCAGATGGACCAGTTGATGAGGAGCTTCCTCAATCCGGCGTTCACCACGACCATTTCGCTGGATCGGCTGGTGGCCAGTTGGCAGAAGACGAAGACACCGCCGCCGACGGCCTCGCTCAACAATGATCCGCCGGCCATCTTCATCAGCTTTAAGCCGGCGATCCTGCTGCTGATAAATGGCGCGCCTACGACGGCACCGATTGAACATTCCAAAATTGAGTTCGTCGTGAATGCCAACTGGCCGCTGTTTGTCGAGAAGGGCAAGTCCACTTATTACCTGTTCGATAGCAAGGGCTGGCTTTCGAGCGAGAGCCTGCAGGGCACTTGGACGCCGACCAGCAAGCTGCCCAAGGACATGGATAAGGTCCCTGAGAATCCAAATTTCACCAGCCTGAAGGCGTTCATTCCGCCGCCACCCGGCAGTACCGCCAGCTATCCGGCGGTGTATTACAGCAGCACCCCGGCGGAAATCGTTGTCTTTGGCGGCCAGCCACAGTGGACTGCGATTCCGGGCACGCAGCTTTCTTACGCGTCGAACACCGGCAGCCCGGTGTTTAAATACGCGCCGACTGGTGCGTATTATTACCTGACATCCGGCCGCTGGTTCACATCAACCACTCCGGTTATGGGGCCGTGGACCTTCGCAACCTACAGCCTGCCGTCCGACTTCGCCAAGATTCCTCCCAGCAGCCCCGCAGGGAATGTGTTGGCGTCGGTACCGGGAACTCCGCAAGCCGAAGACGCCGTGCTGATTGCGCAGATTCCAACGACCGCGACGGTGAAACCGGCGGCGGCAAACCAGGTCACGGTCACATATGTTGGCCAGCCGCAGTTCGATCCCATTACAGGCACTACGATGCTGTACGCGGTGAACACGCCTAACAAGGTGATCCAGGTGGGGGACCAGTACTACCTGTGCTCTCAGGGCGTGTGGTTCGTTTCCTTCAGTCCCCAGGGGCCGTGGCAGTTGGCGCAAACGGTGCCGCAGGTGATCTACACGATTCCGCCGAGCTCGCCGGTGTACAACGTCACGTATGTGACGCAAGTGCCTGCCTCAAATGGTGAGGTCACGGCCAGCTACACCGCCGGCTACATGGGGGCCTTCATCATGGGGGCAACGGTCGGGGCCATCGTATGCGGTGGCACGGGCTACTATTATCCGCCATATGTGTACGGAGGGTTTTACTACCCCTATGCGGCCACATATGGATATCACACCTGGTATAGCCCCTACACAGGGGCGTACGGGTGGGGAGGCGCGGCCTATGGGCCGTACGGCAGCGCACATTGGGGAGCAGGCTACAACCCGACCACCGGAACCTATGCTCGCGGGGCCACGGTTTCCACTCCGTATGGCAGCCGGAGCGCGGCGGAAGCATATAACCCTTATACCGGGGCTTCGGCCGCGACGCGCCAAGGCTCGAATGCCTATGGGTCCTGGGGACAGTCCGTGTACAACAAGAACGGCGAGACGGCTTACACCCAGCATGCCAGCAATGCGTATGGCACCGCGGCCAGCGCGCAAACTTCGGCTGGCGGCAAGGCTGCGGGCGTCAGCACGGCCAATGGCACTACAGCCGCCGGCAAGACCTCCAGCGGCGACATGTATGCAACTCATGACGGCAACGCCTACAAGAACACCGGTTCCGGCTGGCAGAAATACGACAACGGCAGTTGGAACAACGTGCAGAAGCCGACCACAAGCTCGGCGCAGAGTTATGCTCAGCAGCACCCGGCCGGGGACAGCGGGTATAAGCCGAGTGGCAGTTCTGGCTATGGCGATCTGGATCAAGAGGCCCAGAACCGTGCCCGTGGGGCACAGCAGAGCCAGCACTTCTCGCAAGACCAGCACTCCTGGGGCAGCGGCTGGGGTGGCGACCGTTCTGGAGGCGGTGGCTGGGGTGGTGGCGGAGATCGCTGGGGAGGCGGTGGCGGACGCTTCGGAGGCGGCGGTTTTGGTGGCAGGAGGTAGCCGCCGGGACTGAGTGGCACAGGAAATCTTGGGGAGAACAGTCGGTTACACAAAACTTTGGAGGATTGAATGAAAGCAACAGCATTTACCGTGTGTGCACTATGTTTGCTTCTGGCCGTGCCGGTAGTGGCCCAGCAGGTTTCGGTCAACTACAACCATGGCGTTAGTTTCTCTCAATTCCACACCTACGCGTGGGGAGGGAACAACACCAACGCGATTCAGAATTCCATCCTGGCGCAGGTGGCCCAACAGGACATCAACAATGCCATGCAGGGCAAGGGCCTGCAGATGGTGCAGGAGAGCCAGAATCCGGACCTGATTCTCACGGCCAGCGGCGGCGAAAGAGCGCAGACCTCATACAACGCCTGGGGCATGCGCGGAATCGGCGGAGGAATGGGCGGCATTACTCCGCAGCAGAATATTGAAGCGACGATGGTTGTGAGCCTGTATAACCCGAAGACCCAGGAACTAGTGTGGCGCGGCATCGCGCAGGACACCCTGAACAACAACGGCAACAAGAACCAGGAAATAGTACAAAAGGCCGTGCAGAAGATGTTCAAGCAGTGGCCGAAGAACTAGCACACAGTGGCCAGTTGCAGTACCAGCGAAGAGCAGATCCCTCGACTCGCGCCCGCCCGACCCGAAGCGGGTCGGGCAAGAAACGCGGGCGCCTCGCTCGGGATGACAATTCTGATTTTTCATCTGCATCGGTGCGCTGCAGGCCGTTGCACACTCAGATGCCCCCTCGGGCTTGGAGTTCAAATGATCTTGCGAAACACGCCCCGGCCATTCCTTACGGCAGTGCTGCTTGGGACGTTGGCCTTCGCCTTGGGCGCCCAGGCGCAGAAGGTCAAAGTCGCGGCGGCCAAGGATGTTGATTTCTCCAAGTTCAAGACCTACTCGTGGGAGCCGCTCGGTGCGGTCTCGCATCCCATGCTGGCGGCTGACGTAGTGGGCGCCATCGAAGATCAGATGAAGGCAAAGGGACTTCAGCTCATCGCCAGCAACCCGGACTTGGTCATCAAGGTCTACGGCTCCATAGACCAGGAAAACACGTTCTATACCAACGACCCACTGTATGCGGCAACCGGCGGCGTTCCACTCTTCGATCCCAGCCTGGCCGGGCCGGCGCTTATCGGAATGTATGGCAACACTACAGTGACCATCCACAAGGGGGAGCTGGTGGTTGACCTGATTGACTACTCGGCGAAAAAGTTGGTGTGGCGCGGCCTGGCGCAGGACAATCTGTCCTCCCGCGATAAGAACAAACTGCTGGAGCAAGTCAATAGCGCGGTTACGAAAATGTTCAAGGACTATCCGCCCAAGTGATAGATGTAACGGAAGTTGCATTGCGCGGCTGAGCCGGGCAAGCGTATAAAGGCTACATCCAACCACAAGCAGGAGGCGACTGCAGTTTCCGCGAGCCGGCACGCACTTGCTATCGAGTAAGGTGGAAAACCGAGGTTGAATCTCAATGCCGGTAAAGCAATGACTAGTGCCCCCGCCAACCCACGTGTCCCGCCATCGCCGGCCTGGCTCCGGGCGCTGCGCGCGATCGGACTTACCCTTATGTGGTTCGTCCTTGCGCTGCTGACCCTATGGGCGCTTGCTGCTCTTTATGTAGATTTTCGGATTGCCGCGTTGCGCATTCCGCTGACTCTGCTCTACTTGGTTGCGATTATCGCGATCCTGGTCAAGGTCAGACCGTGGCTTTGGGCTGCCGCTTTGTGTCTCGCAGGCTTCGGCATTGTGCTGACATGGTGGCTTAGCCTGAAGCCGTCGAACGAGGGCGACTGGCAAGCCGACGCGGCTCGAACCGCCTCGGTCGAGATCAACGGAGACCGGGCCACCATCCACAACCTGCGCAACTGCGACTACGTTACCAAGAAGGATTACTCGAATTGCTGGAGCGACCGGACGGTGTATCTGTCGCAACTGCGTTACGCGGACCTTTTCTTCACCACCTGGGGGCCGAAGTATATCGGTCACCCGATCCTCAGCTTCCAGTTCGGGGACAACGACCACATCGCGTTCTCGATCGAGGCACGGTATAAGGTCGGCCAGGACTACTCGGCGATTCTGGGATTCTTCCGGCAATACGAACTGATCTTTATCATTGCCGACGAGCGCGACGTCATTCGATTACGCACTAACTTCCGCAAGGACGAGCAAGTGTTTATGTATCGCACCACAGTGACGCCAGACGAGGCGCGCAGGATATTCCTTGTTTATGCGGATTATCTGAACCAGTTGCGAGAACATCCGGAGTGGTACAACGCGCTGACCCGAAATTGCACGACGACGCTCGATACCAAGATAGCCGAGGACATGAAGAATCCCCAGCCCTGGAACTACCAGCTTCTGCTGAACGGCACGCTGGATGAGTTGCTGTACAACCGAGGGCGGCTGGTCACAGGTGGACTCCCGTTCCCAGAGTTGAAAGAGCGAGAGCACATTAATGCCGCGGGGCAGGCGGCGGATGGGTCTCCGGATTGGTCAAGGCTGATTCGAGTCGGGCGGGTAGGGTTCGAGAAGTAACGACGTCAGAAGCAGTGAAATCACAGCGAATGCCTGGCTTTGCCGGGCATTAACCAGTCTCATATTGATTCTGAAAGGGCTTGTCGCGGTATGACGTATCAACTGAGAAGTTTTCTGGCACTTATCCTCGTATTTATCACCGCAACCTTTGGCGTGAGCCAAAACTCCCCAACGGCTGGGAGTGGGAAGCGCCCCAAGATCGGTCTGGTGTTGCAGGGCGGTGGTGCGCTCGGACTCGCCCATGTCGGCGTCATTACCTGGCTGGAGGAACATCACATCCCCGTGGACTACGTGGCCGGCACCAGCATGGGCGGCCTAGTGGGCGGGGTTTATGCCACCGGACACAATGCCGTTGAAATGCGCCACATCGTGCAGGGAATCCCCTGGGACGAGGTACTGTCGCCGCGAACCCCGTTCCAAGACCTCTCCTTCCGGCGTAAGGAGGACGCGCACGATTATCCCAATAGCCTGGAATTTGGAATACGCAAAGGGATACAGTTTCCCGCGGGCTTGAACTCCGGCCAGCAGGTAACGCTGATTCTCGATAGAATCGCGGCTCCGTACTCGGAAATCAAGAGCTTCGATGACCTCCCCACTCCCTTCGCCTGCGTTGCCAGCGACCTGGTCAGCGGCAAGCAAAAGGTTTTCCGTAGCGGGTCCCTGGGCCTGGCCCTGCGGTCCACCATGTCTCTGCCTGGAATCTTCACGCCGGTGCGGACCAAGGATGCCATCTACGCTGACGGCGGACTGCTCAATAACATCCCGGTTGACGTGGCGAAAGATATGGGAGCCGATCTGACGCTGGCGATTCACTTGGCCGAGGCGCCGACACTTCCGACGGGCAGCCTCTCCTCATTCGCGGTCCTCGGCGATTCCCTTTCCGTCATGATCAACGCCAACGAACTCAAGACCATGGAAAGCGCGGACATTCTGGTCTCGGTTCCGGTGGAGAAGTGGGGCGCGTTAAGTTTCGACGACGCAGACGCGATCATCAAGGCCGGATACGACGCCGCTGCCGCGAAGGCCAAGGTACTGATGACCCTGGCGGTGGATGACGCCACCTGGAAGCAATACCTGGCCGATCGCGCATCCCGTCGCCGCGACAACCCTATCCCCACGTTTGTCGCGGTCACCGGGGTGAATGGAGATCTTGCGGAGCTGGTCCAAAAGCAAATGGCCGACGTGGTGAGCAAGCCGGTGGACTCCAACGAATTGGACCAGGAAATCATGCGCTTGAAGGGGACGGGACGCTTTTCCTCCCTCAGCTATCAATTCGTGGAGCGCAATGGCCAGCAAGGTCTGCTGGTGAAGGCCGAGGAAAACGATCTTGGCAGGACCGTCGTTCTGCCACTCATCCTGGTGGACGGATCGAGCTTGAAGAACGTTACATTCAACCTCGGAGCGAGAGTCAATTTAATGGACTTCGGAGGCTACCGCTCGGAATTGCGCACTGATTTCATCCTGTTCTCCGAATACGGGTTGAGGTCAGAGTATTACCACCCGTTCACGCCGTTGACCCACTGGTTCGTTGCGCCCCGGGGACTGGCCGATAACGATCCGTTCTACATTTACAGCGAGAACAAACTGCTTTCCATCTATCGCCAGACCAACCTTGGTGGGGCAATCGATTTTGGCTACCAATTCGGCAATACCGGCGAGCTGCGCGTCGGCTACGAAGGCGGGTGGAAAAAGTTCACGCCGGAAATCGGAAACCGGAGCGAGCTGCCAAGTCTTTCCGGCGCCTACGGCGACACGCGAATTCAATACAAGCTGATTAATGTTGATGATCCCGTGATTCCCCGTTCTGGACAGAACCTCCAGGCCGATTTTTACTGGACGAACACCAGCCCGTTGGCGCCCAAACCGTATCCGGTGGCGGAAATCCGTTCCCAGAATTTTTTCCGGTTGAGCGAACCGTCCTCGGTCATTCTCAATGGATATGCCGGAACAACCTTCAACTACGACAACACCGGCCTGCCGCAGTTTTCGTTGGGCGGCTCGCAGCGTCTGGTGGCGTACGGCATCAATGAACTGTTGATGGACAAGTATTTTCTATTCCAGTTGGGATATCTACGGCAACTGGCGAAGCTGCCGCCTCTGCTGGGCAGCGGCGTGTACTTCCTGGCCATCTATGAGGCCGCGCAAGTGTACAACCAGTCCAAGTTGGTGAACCAGGCCTCGGGCTTCCCAACCGATGGGGCGGCAGGCATTGTCGTCAACACGATTTTCGGGCCAGTGGAAGCGGCCTACGCATACGGGGATACCGGACATCACAAATTCTTCTTCCAGATTGGACGGCTATTCTGAGCACAGTACGTCTTGTTGCGGGCTGAGCCGCTGGTTTTGTCTAGCATCAGCCCGGAAAGGCTCGCCGTTCTCAGTAAGGCTTGGCCGCGCAGTAGTTGGGCACGGTGGCCAGGCCTGCCGGATTGTCGATAACAGCGAGGTCTGCGGGCTTTTGCTGCCATTCACAGCGGCCCTTGGCCAAATCTTCCCGCTTCTGCTTGAACGCATCAACCCACTGCTGGATGACTGAATCTTCCGTTACTCCAGATTTGAAGCTGCCGTCTTTGTTGTGCCACTCAGGCATCTGGGCCGCGCGCGAGAGTACGAAGAGGTCCTTGATTTGCTCGTCAGTGAGCTGGCACATCAGACCGGCAAGGAAACGCCTCCCGTCCTCACTGATGTCCGGATCCTTGAGGCCACCATGGGCGGTCAGGCTGTTGTGCAACTGAGCTTGACATTGTTTGGGGGCTCCGTCGGTCCCGACTTTGTTCCACAGCGGATCGCTGGACCAGTTGTGGAGGTTCATTTTTGCTCCCGTGTTACTGGTAAACGCGCCTCCGCCTCCGAACGTGGCACCGACGTCCTGGATCAGCATGATGGAGTCATCGCAGGTAGTAGTGAAGGGCTGGGTCTTCTGGTCCACGTGGACGGTGTCGCATACCAACCGCTGCTGAGGAGCCTTGTTGTCACTGTGCTTCAAGAACGCAGCCAGCAGCTTTAAGCCGACTTTCTCATAGAGCGGGCGGCCATTGTCGGGACCCAGTTCCGCCCATTCCCAACCTTGCTCCGGCTTACCGGCCTCGTACATTTTGTGGCCGGGATACTTTCGCACGATGGTGGCCGGATCATACGTCCGCGTCGCCGCCGCGCCGGAACCAGAGACCGGGTTCTCAGGACAATTGTGGCACTCGACGCGAACCGGGAACCACGAGTCGGCATAAAAACCCAACGCCCACATCAGGCGTGTCGCGGGAAGCTCGGCGTAGACCTCGTTGTCATCGGCCCCAAACTTGACTTTGAGGGGCTCCGAGTCGTCCATGTCTGCGGTCAACGTCTGGACGACCTTGCCATCGGCGCTCTCGACACTGGTGATCTTGCAAGCGAACTTCGGGGTCTTGCCGCCCATGTCTTTGCCTGGGGTAGCGAAGTCGCAGATCACCTTGTCGTTGAAATGAAGCTGGAACTGCTTCTTATCTTGTTTGCGGCCATCCATGATGTTAGCGTCTGACACCGCCTCCGCCTTGTACAAGGCAGCCGCCTTCATGGCGTCCAGACGTTGCTGGGGAGTATAGAACTCCTTGTCTACCTTCTTGTCGGAGTCTTTAGTGTCGGACGCTTTAGTGTCGGGTGCCGCTTGCGCCCAACTGGGAGGGCCAAGGGAGCACAACAGGATAAGCAAGAAGCAGGGGAGTAGCCGAAGGGTCTTGCTGCGCGTAACCGAGACAGTATTCAAAGTATAGGCAAACACAGATGGAGAGAGACTCATGGGATTCCTCCTTTGGTACCAGCGAGAACCACTATGTGTCGGTTGTTGCGGAAGATATCCCCACAGTTGCAAACTGTCAAGATGGATCGCGGTGAGCGCCACTTTAGTGGCGCGCCGGTGAGTTGCTCACAGTAACTGCGACATAGAATCGTTGCAAAACAGGTCATGGAATCTGGTACTGTGAGTTCTTCCAGGAGGATCCTTATGCTCTTCGTTACTCTTCATGGCGGCAAGCCTCAGACTGATCCACACAAGAACAACGTGCACGCCTACGATAAGGACGGCAAGAGCGTCACTTCCAGCGTGCTGGGTGACAGCGGAGACATATTATTGGATGAACTGCGCGGTATTTACCTGGTTGGCAAGTACCTCTACGTAGTTAATGCCAATCTCAAACAGAACAGTGTGCTCTGCTACAAAGGGTCGGGCACACAGTACAAGTTCGTGGGCACGTTTGCTTCTAAGGAAACCTGCAATGGCATTGTGCATCCCTTCGATGTGGCGTTCGATGGGGCGGGACACTGCTTCGTATCCAGCCAGGACACCAACGTCGTTACCCGCCTGAAGATTTCGGATGACGGCACGAGCGCAACGGCAGCGCCGCAGGCTCCAGCTCTGCCGGCGAATGGCAAGTTCTACCCCGGAACTTTTGTAGCATCCAGCGTGGGCAACCTGGGTTCAACGATCACGCCGGTGCCGCCTCCAGCCGGGCTGGAGTATTCCGGTACAGGCGAGAAGAAGCATTCCGTTCGGGGGGTGGCGTGGGCGAATGACGCTCTCTATGTTGCCGACGAGCCCGCTGGCCGCATCAAAGTGTATGACAAGAATGGAAGGTTCCTGGGGCAGAGCAATGCCGTGGAATCGCCCGTCCACCTGGTGGTGTGGAAGGACAGTTTGTATGTGAGCGGCGGCAATGAAGTGTTTACCGCGAAACTGCCCAACCCTCCCGCCGATTTCACGCTCGCTTCGCTAAAGGGGGTGAAGGTGAAAAACGGATGCGGAATGGCATTCACCAACTCAGGAGACTTTTACATCGCCAGCCGCACGGAGAACATCATCCTGAAGTTCGACTCCGATTTCAAGCCCGTCAACTTTGACTGCAAGCTACCGGACAACCCGGAATTCATCCTGCACGTTTAGAAGCACGGTAAACTTCAGCACCCCGGCCGTAGCGCCTGTGATAGGCTGCACGTGCTCGATGGCTAGCTGCTATAGTATTTTTGTATTCAAAACCCTCACATTTCATACTGGAAGGGCAGATTTCATGTCACAGAGCCTCACTATCGGCCAGCACGAACCTCTAAGAATCAAAATCCAATCGCGGACCGCCAAACTTGGGGTCATCGGAATGGGCTATGTCGGCCTGCCGCTAGCGCTGCTTTACAGCGAACAGTCGTTCCCGGTGACCGGTTTCGACATCGACAAAAAGAAGGTCGACGTTCTTCAGTCCGGAGGGTCCTACATCTACCGCATTGCGCCAACCGAGATACAGGCGGCGCGTTCGCATGGCTTCACGGCCACCTCGGATTACGCGCATATCGCGAACATGGACGCAATCATCATTTGCGTTCCCACGCCGCTGAATGAGCACCATGAGCCCGACCTCAGGTACATCGAGGAGACGGCGGAATCGGTCGCGCCGTACCTGCGGGCGGGGCAGCTCGTTATTCTGGAGAGTACAACTTATCCCGGCACGACCGAAGAAATCCTGGTTCCTATTCTCGAGCGGCAAAACAAGAGTGACCTAAGAGCCGCGCGGTCGGGAATGTCGGGCGACAACCTGTTCTACGTGATGTTCTCTCCGGAACGTGAAGATCCCGGCAACGATACCGTC
>JBKQKT010000240.1:0-9884 GCA_052147365.1 Candidatus Korobacteraceae bacterium
ATCATGCCGCCCAACACCAAGCCAACCCGCAACAGCGGTCCACCCAGCAGGCCGGCGATGTCCGCCCACGATCCGGTCTCCCATGCGGACGGGCTGAGGTGCGTCATCGCCACCGCCGCAACTGGAAGAACGTACGTGATGGTCACCAGTGCCACCGCCGCGATCATGGCGCGCGGATACGTCCGCTGCGGTTGCTTCACCTCGGCCGCGATGGTGGAAGCATTGTCCCATCCCATGTAATTCCACATCGCGATCAGCAGGCCGCCGATGATGTCAACGTGTGACGCGGTGGGCGTGGTCACGGCATGGGCCAGCGCTCCGTATTTAAATGGTGCCAAAATTACGATAATTGCGAATGGAGCCGAAAGCAGAACGAAGAGCCAAATGGACGTCGCGGCTACAACTTTAATGCCCGCGATGTTCAGCCCCGCGCAGGCAGCCACCACGGCCACTCCCACCAGCACGCCGCGATGGCCCACCCCAAACCAGGGAAAAAGCCGCGCCAGATACAAGACGAACAGCGTCGGGTAGATGGCCATGTCGAAGACGCTGGCCACCAGCGATAGCCATGCTTCCTGAAATCCCCAGCAGTTGCCCATCGCGCGCCGCACCCAAGCGTAATAGCCGCCCTCTTTCGGCAGAGCGCTGGCGAGTTCGCCGATCATAAACGCCGTGGGCAGGCTCCAGAGAACGGGAGTCAGCAGCAGAATAAGGATGGCTTTTCCGTAGCCGGCGCCGTGCACAATATCTTCGGTGCCATACGTGCCGCCGGACACCATGAAGAAGGTGGCTACGATCAGCGGCCAGAGTGTTAGCTTGACAGTCTTGTTTCGCAGGGCCGGACCCAGGGGCGCCGGATTATTCGGTTGGACCGTGGAAAGGTTAGCCACGAACAAATTGTATGGCTAATTCGGACGTTGTCATCCCGCTCAGCAGGAAGTCCGCTCGGACTGACCTAGTCGGAAGAATTGTCATCACGAGCGGACTTCAGTCCGCGAGGGATCTTTTTTGCTTGGATAGAAAGCAGGTCCCTCGCCCCTCAAATGACTTGTGATGACAATTCATGAAAATTGTCATTCTCTTTGAGAACGTGGCTATCTACGGCAACAATCCAAACTCAACAACTCCCGTCTGCGTCCCGACGAACACCTTGCCGTTCACGATGACGGGCGTGATGAACTTATTCCCCGGGCCAAACTGGTCCCGCGAGCCCGCCTGATTGCTGTTGTACAGCTCGTTCGCCAGATTGGTGGCGTCGTAAGCGTGCAACACCGCCGGATTGTTGTTCTCCACCGCCCACACGATTCCGTTGGCGCTTCCGTTGGCCGACACCGCGGGCAAGGCTCCGGGAAATCCGAACGACGTAGCACTCTTGGAGCTGGGTGATCCCGCCAGCATCGCGTTGTTGATGGGGAACGCTTTCAACGGCTGTCCAACCGAGCCGTAATATACCGTGTTATTGAAGTAAGCGGGATTGGCCCACACTCCGCCGGGAAGAACTCCGTCAAGCTCCTGGTAAATCGCGCTGTCGTTGTTGGGATTGAATTTTCCCATGTTGTTGCGATTCACAACGTAGATGTTGGAATCCTTTCCCGCGCCGACAGCTAGCTGATGCACCTGGTGGTTGCTGTCCATCAGGTCGGGTAGCAGGATCGCGCCACCGGACCCGAGATCTTCGTCGGCGTTCGATTCCTGCACCGTGTTGGACATGTTGAAGTAGTCGGCCACGGCGAGCCCGCCCGAAGTGGAGAGCTTGATGAACCCGTTTCCATAGTCCCCATTTACCGGGAAGCCCTGAGCTGTGAGTGTGGTGTCGAAGGTACCGTTGCCATCAAGGAAGTAGATGTTGCCGTTGGAATCGCCCGCCAGGCCTGTTCCCGCCATCCAGATGGCGCCTTCATTGCCGTTAGGCGTCACGTCGATCACCGAGGTCTGTGCCAGCGTCGTGTTGCTGTAGGCCATCACCCATCCGGTGTAGGGACGTGCGTCGCAATGGGAGGTGAATGCGATGTAGATATTTCCGTTCATCTCCAGCAGGCCCACGCGTTCGGCAAACTGTCCGGGCGCAAAGACGACCATGCCGTTCTGGCTGCCGTCGCCGGTGCCAGGATAGGTAGCTTTAATCTCGGTCGGCCCGCCAAACAGCTCGCCGCCGGTTTTCAGGTCGAGGGCGTGCAGACGCTGGTGGTACTTACCACCGGAGTCCTTGGACATTGCCACCAGGTAGATGGCGCCGTTCGGTCCCTGCTGTTTGTCAATTACCGGAGTATCGGTAATGCCGATTTGCGGCGAAATCTGGCTGCAACCGTGGTCGTCGCTGGTGGTTTCGCCGGAGGCCAGGGTCGATGCCTTCCACATCTGCGCCCCAGTGGCGGCATCGAAGGCGTAAGCGCTGCCGTCCTCGCCCATGACGAACAGCCCGTCGTCAGGGAACAAGCCTGAGACATAGAGAGGTTGTGCATCAACCTTGCCGTTCACCGTGAAGAAGTTAACTTTGCCAAAGCCGGCGGAGTTCACATTGGAAGGCGTCAGCACGGTCTCCGCAGTGTTCTGGCCCTGGCGCGTCGGATCGTAATGATAGGTGAGCACGTCAATCTTGGCGCCGGCCTGCGTGACCGTCAGCGTAACCGTAGTGCTTTGCTGGACGCCGCCGCCGTTGCCGGTCACGGTAATCGGGTAGGTTCCCGCGGTAGTGCTGCCTCCAACCGTAATCGTCATGGTTGAACTGCCCGAGCCCGGCGCCGGAATCGGATTCGGATTGAAGCTCACCGTTGTGCCTGAAGGCGCTCCCGAAGCGGATAAAGTAATGGCGCTATCGAAGCCGCCGCTGATGGTTGTCGTGATTGTGGACGTGCCTTGATTACCTTGTTGAACGCTGAGCGAGGCCGGCGAAGCTGAAATGGTAAAGCTGGGCGTGCCCGAGACCTGCGCGACTCCCAGGAAAGCCAGCGTCGTGTAGTCCCCCGTCGTCTTGCTGGTGCCAACTACCACCGTCAATCGAGAACCTGAGAGTGTCACCTGCTGGCTGATGTTGTCAGTTGGCCAATTGGCAGCGGACCACGATTTTCCCGTCGCATCATAAAAATAAGCAATCGGGATCGAGCCTCCGGAAACTGTGGTCAACAGCGTGGCGCCATCGAAGAACTGTACCTGGCACTGCACCCAGCATTGCTGATATGCGGCATCGCCCATCGCCAGCGAGATGTCATAAGTGCCGGGCGATGGCAGATCGACGTAGAAGGTTCCTGGCGAACCGTTAGTGACGAGGTTAATCCCCGCCAGTCGGGGGTCAAGCGAAGCATTGCGATCGCGACCCTGCACCGGGGCGGTCTTCACCCAGCCGTATGTTATGCCGTTGAAGGTGGTGGGATAAGCCGTGCTGGGCAGCACGTAGGTCGCGCCCGGCGGATCGGTAACGAAGTTTGCTGTATTACGGAAATCAAAGCCTTCTCCTCCTGATCCCGACCCTGAAGTCACGGTCAAATCCACCGTGGTGCTTTGCTGGACGCCGCCGCCGTTGCCTGTCACTGTGATGGGGTAAGTTCCCGGGGATGTGCCGCCTCCGACCATAATCGTCATGGTCGAACTGCCCGAGCCCGGCGCGGGAATCGGATTCGGGTTGAAGCTCACCGTCGTGCCTGCTGGCACTCCTGCGGCCGACAGACTGATGGCGCTGTTGAAGCCGCCGCTGATAGTGGTTGTGAGGGTGGATGTTCCCTGATTACCTTGTTGAATGCTGAGTGAGGCCGGCGAAGCTGAAATGGTGAAACTCGGCGTGCCCGAAACCTGCGTCAGCCCCAGGAAAGCCAAGGTGGTGTAGTCTCCCGTCGCTTTATTTGTACCGACGACCACCGTCAGTCGCGTTCCCGAAAGCGTTACCTGCTGGGTGAGATTGTCACTTGGCCAATTGGCAGCAGACCACGATTTTCCCGTGGCATCATAAAAATAAGCTATCGGGATCGATCCTCCGGAAACTGTAGCCAACAGCGTGGCGCCATCGAAGAACTGCACCTGGCACTGCACCCAGCATTGCTGATATGCGGCATCGCCCATCGCCAGCGAGATGTCATAACTGCCGGCCGACGGTACATCGACGTAGAAAGTGCCTGGCGAACCATTGGTGACGAAGTTGATCCCCGCCAGCCGGGGGTCGAGCGAGGCATTACGATCGCGCCCCTGCACCGGAGTGGTCTTCACCCAGCCATAGGTCGTGCCGTTAAAGGAAGTCGGGTAGAGCGTGCTGGGCAGCACGTAGGTATCGCCCGACGGATCGGTCACGAAGCCTTTCGTGTTGCGGAAGTCAAAGCCTTGTTGCCAGGCAGCAAATGCTGCGTTCGCAGCTAACAGGGAAAAAACGAGCAGGCAGGCACAACTAATCTTCACGGACATAAGGGCCCCCGGTAGTGTCTCAGTTTGAATCTTGGGGTTTGGTTGGCTTGCGTCTTGGTTCGCACTCCTGGGCAGCTTCGATTTCAACCAGTTCTCTTTCGGTTACCTTGCAATCACCCCGAGAGCGCGAGACTGTGAGAAAGCAGTTTAAATCGACCGAGCCATCATTGAGCGTACGATGGGCGAACCGGAGCGGGAGAAAGGTGCTCGTCCGTACGCTTGCGTTACTGTTGGATAGCATTTAGAACCCCTTAAGAATAGGAGCCCGCGAAAAGCCTCTGCCCGATGGCATCTTCGCGGGCTTGCGCCACTTCATCTCACGGCAGCATAGTCCGCTGGTTTTTGGGCTGTCTGTTCAATATTGCACACTTTTGGGCTAAGATGGATTCGCGGCTACGAGTTCCTGAAGGCCACCTTCGTGCCTCGCTCTATTTCGTTTTGAGCTTCCTCCGGCCATGATGCAGGCCGAGGGCGATCCAATAATCCATAAGCCAAGTCCGCCCCCAATGCCCATCACGAACCCGCGTTGGGGTTTTTTCGTTGCGGAGATTTCAAACACTAACGGACCCCTGCAGAGAAGGTGGCGCCTGTTTTCTTGTTCTACTCTTGGCCGATTGAAACGCAAAGGTGATGGGCCGGCCTTCGCTTACGAATGTAACGCCTTGCTAGGTAAGTGTGATGCTCGATCCGGGCTGTTAGGTGCCAGCTACGTACAATTTTTCTTGAAAGTTGTGCTGACAATTAAGCGCAGGGTAAAGTTACAAATTGACCTCGAGTCCCGTAGGGACGGCACAGAAATGTTCTTGTTGTTGTTGTGTGCAACTTGACGCAGCCCCTCGCAGCGGCGATAAGCTAAAGGCAGACGGATACTATGGGAAAACGAGTTTGGATTGTTGTTCTTGTGCTCCTCCTAGTTGCGGCCGCCGCGGCAATGCTGTTGGTTAAGGGATCGAACGACAATATTCATGTTAGCGCCTATTTTCAGAATGTTTCAGGCCTGCAGCGGGGCGCTCCTGTACGATTAGCGGGCGTCGACGTTGGCAAAGTTACGGACATACGCGTTCACCTCGAGCGCCACGAGAATCCCGTCGAAGTTGCAATGGCATTACGCAAACCGGAATCAGGATTTATTCCACGCGATTCCATTGTGCTCGTTTCCCCCGAGGGAGTCCTGGGACCTGCGTTTGTGGATGTCGATGTCCGAAACACGTCAGGAGCGCCTGTTCAAGACGGAACCGTACTGCAAGCGCTTGCAGTTGAGACGCTCACGCCAAAGCAAATCCTGGATCGGTTATCCGAAATCGCTAAACAGAAACAGGCCGAAGAAAGCAAGCACTGACCCAGCCACGTGCGCCACTCTTCTTCATGCGATATTCTTCCCTGAACGCCCTTCACGGGCACATCCCTTGGCAACGACGACCACACTTCGCACCGCTAGCTGCGCGCCCTCGCACGATCTCGCTGCCCCTCTGCGCGCCGCCCTAGACGGCCATCCCCTCTCACCCGAAATCGCCGTCCAACTGCTGACCTGCGATGACAAACTTCTGCCCGACCTGCTCGCCGCAGCGCGCGCCCTGAAAGAGCGATTCCGCCCCGGCGTCATCACCTACTCGCGCAAGGTTTTCATCCCACTAACCAACCTCTGCCGCGACTACTGCGGATACTGCACCTATCGCCGCGACCCTGGCGACCCAGGCGCGCACACCATGACGCCCGACGAAGTGCTCGCTGTCGCGCAGCAGGGCGAAAGGCTGGGCTGCACCGAAGCGCTGTTCTCCCTCGGCGACAAGCCGGAGACGCTCTTCCCCGAGATGCGCGCCACCCTGCGCCGCCTCGGCTATCGCAGCACGCTGCATTATCTGGAGGCCATGTGCGAGCTGGTGCTGCGCGAAACACGCCTGTTGCCGCACGCCAATCCCGGCCTACTCAGCGCCCACTGGATCGAGCGCCTCCGCGTCAGCAATCCCAGCCTCGGCCTGATGCTGGAGAGCACCAACACGCACCTGCCGCAGGCGCATCCCGCCGGGAAAACCCCGGACAAGCATCCCACGCTGCGCCTCAAGACCATCGAGGACGCGGGCCGGCTGGGCGTGCCATTCACCACCGGAATCCTGATCGGCATCGGCGAAACCATGCAGGATCGCGTCGAGTCCCTGCTCGCCATCCGGCATCTGCACGAGAAGTACGGACACATTCAGGAGGTCATCATCCAGAATTTTCGCGTGAAGCCGCCGATTCCCATGGCGGCGTGGCCCGAGCCGGACACCGGCGACATGCTGCGCACCATCGCCGTGGCCCGCCTGCTACTTGGCGACATGAATATTCAGGCGCCGCCCAATCTCACGCAGAACGGTTACGAGCGCCTGCTCGACGCGGGTATCAACGACTGGGGTGGCGTCTCGCCGCTTACGCCCGACTACATTAATCCTGAGGCGCCGTGGCCGCATCTGCTCGATTTGCAGCGCCGCACCGAGGCCGCCGGCCAGACGCTGAAGCAGCGCCTGCCGGTCTATCCCGAATTCATACCGGCGGTCGTGGCGCGCGGCGGCTTGCTGGCCGAGAGGTTAAACGCGGCGATGGATGAACATCGTTACGCGAGGGCCGCTTGAATGATCGTCGCCTTTACCGGCGGTACCGGCGGCGCCAAGCTGGTGCAAGGCTTGCATCAGATCGTCGCACCCGGAAATCTCACCGTTATCGTCAACACCGGTGACGACCTCGAGTGGTGGGGCCTGCACGTCTCGCCCGACATCGACTCCATCCTGTACGCGCTCGCCGGCCTGCTCAGCCCCGACCGCGGCTGGGGCGTGGACAAGGACAGTTTCCGTTGCCTCGAGCGCATGCAGCAACTCGGGCAGCCGTCGTGGTTCGCACTCGGCGATCTCGACCTCGCAACCCATCTAACGCGCACGGCGATGCTGCGAGCAGGGAAGTCGCTGAGCCGGACTACGACCGAGCTTGCCGTTAAGCTGGGCGTTCGCGCGCGCGTGCTGCCCATGTCCGACGACCAGGTTTCGACCGTGGTCGACACCGCCAAGGGCACACTCAAGTTTCAGGAATACTTTGTGCGCGAGCGGCATCAGATAGAAGTTCAGCGGGTGCGCTTGGAGGGTGCGCATCGCGCGCGCCCCGCGCCGGGCGTGATTGAGGCAATCGAAAAAGCGGAGGCAATTATCTTCGCCCCGAGCAACCCGGTCACCAGTATCGGACCGATCCTCGCCGTGCCGGGCATTCGCGACGCCCTGCGGCGAACCAAAGCGCGGATTGTTGCGGTGAGCCCGATTGTCCACGGAGCCGCTGTCTCTGGACCTGCAGCCGCACTAATGAAGATGATGGGCTGGCCCAGCACAATTGCCGGCGTCGCGCAAGCCTATGGGGATTTTCTGGAGATCCTGGTCGCGGATCACGCCGACGAGACTGAGGCATCCGCCTTGCGCCGTGGCGGCCTGCGCGTTTTGTGTACGAATACAATCATGAATTCGCTCGACGCCCGGAGCGCTCTGGCGCAGTTTGCGCTGGAGGCTTGCAGCGCGAAGACTCGAAACTCGAAACTCGAAACTTGAAACTCGAAACTCGAAACTGTGCTCCTCATCCCGTTCAAGGACCTCGCGACCGCCAAGCAGCGCCTCGCATCGGCCCTTACCCAATCGCAACGCTCGCAACTGGCCGAGGCCATGCTGCGCGACGTGATGACCGCCGCCGCGGGCGTACAAGACCACCTCGACGTGGCGCTGGTTACCGGCGACGCCCGCGCCCAGCAGATCGCCCGCGACTTCGGCTTCGGCGTCATCGAGGACACGCGCAACGAGAGCGAGACCGCGGCCATCGAAATGGCCACCGCGTGGTGCGAGCAGCGTGGCTACGACACCACGGTCGTCATTCCCGGCGACATCCCGCTCATCACCAGCGACGAGCTGCATCGCGTCCTCGACGCCGCACCCGCCGCGGGTGCGGTCTTCGTGCCGGCCTACGACCGGCGCGGCAGCAACTGTATCCTGCGCCGGCCGGCGTCGCTCATCCCGCTGCGCTTTGGCAATGACAGCTTCCTACCGCATTGCGAAGCCATGCGAAAGACGGGCAGGGAACTGGTCATCCTGGAAATGCCCGGTATCGGGCTGGACATTGACAACCCGCACGAGCTCGATCTGTTGGTGCAGCGCGACGGCGATACCAACGCGCAGCGGCTGCTGCGTTCGTGGGGCTTCGGTGCGGGCAACGAGACGGAATGGGAAGCGGCGGTGCAGAAACCAGAGGTTAGCGGATAGTTTCGAGTTCTGAGCGTCCGCATGGGCCGGCCCACCCACAGAGATGAAAATCACCACGGAGGCACAGAGATCACAGAGAAACTTTGCAAAAACCAAAACTCCGTGTCCTCGGTGTCTCCGTGGTGAATGATCTTCGACCGATGACAACACTTACGAAATGACTCCCATCAACCTGAACGAACTGCGCGCGCTCCCCGTCCTCGGTATGCGCGAAATCTTTCCCGGCGACTCGGTCGCAGACCTCATCGTGGACAAGCTCGCCCTGGGCGGCCTGCGCTTTCATGACGGCGACATTCTCGTGGTCAAGCACAAGATCGTCTCCAAGGCGGAAGGTCGCACGGTTGTGCTCGACACGGTAAAGCCCTCGGCCGCCGCAAAACGATTTGCGACGAAAAACGGCGTTGACGCCCGCGTCGTAGAACTGGCACTGCGCGAGGCCAAGCACGTGTTGCGCAAGAAGCACGTCCTCATCACCGAGACACCGCACGGATTCATCTGCGCCAACAGCGGTGTGGATGTATCGAATGTAGATGGTGGGAAGTCAGCCGTGCTGCTGCCCGCTGACCCTGATCGCTCGGCGGCGCAAATTCATCGCAAATTAAAACGGCGCGCGGGGCTGCACATACCGGTCATTATCGCCGACAGCTTCGGACGGGCATGGCGCGAAGGGCTGTGCGACGTCGCCATTGGCGTTGCCGGAATGAAGCCGCTCCACAACTATCGCGGCCGGCGCGACGCCTACGGCTACGAAATGCACGCCACCGAGGAATCCGTAGCCGACGAATTGGCGAGTGTCGCCGGCCTGGTTTGCGGCAAGGACTCCCGCGTTCCGGCTTGTATAATCCGTGGATATCAGTATCGGCGCGGCAACGGGAAAGCGCGTCAGATGGTGCGTCCGAAAGAGAAGGATTTGTTTAGGTAAGTGGTAGAACCGGCCTTCAGGCCGGCGTCGGATTTCTTTATTATTTTTTGTCATCCCGAGCGGACTTTAGTCCGCGAGGGATATGCTTTCTCGACTTTTTCAGCAGCCTCTCAAGCCGACCGAGTTGAAGTCGAGACTACCAGACCACACGGCACTTGTCAGACCCGCGACGAACTGGCGTAAACTCGGCGATGATCATGAAACCGAATCGCCGATTGGCCTCTACTTTTGCGTCAGCGTCGATCGTCATTTCCCTTATTACCGCAACGAACCTGTATGCGGAGGACTCGATGAAACCCAAGCCAACC
>JBKQKT010000241.1:0-4780 GCA_052147365.1 Candidatus Korobacteraceae bacterium
GTGTAGTTGGCTGCGCGGCCATGGGCCTCGTTCCATCCGGTAGAGAATTCACCCCGGAAGCCGAGGGTAAATGTCAGATTGGGGGTGGCGCGAATGGTGTCCTGGGCGTAGAGCGCGCCAAACAGCGATCGCCAGTTCATCTCGGTGGGCGCGGGGTCGTACAGGAACGAGCTCGTAACTCCCGCCAGGAAAGTCTGCAAGCTGGTGAACGTCGCCTGACCATATTGACTGAGCGCCAGGGTTTCGTTGGACTGGAACTGTTGCAGCCAACCCCCGAAATCAAACTGTTGCCGTCCGCGCGTCCAGGAAACACGGTCTTCATAGGTGTACAAATTACGCGCCAGCGTCAAGTTGCTTCCATTATTGCTGCCCGCCAGGCCGAGCTGCGCCTGGGGGTTCGAAGCCGCGCTCCCACCCACCACGACGGCCCCCACTGGATGCCCCACTAGAAAGCCGGGAACGCCGGCGGCGGGGGTGTCAGGAGTGGGTTCCCCGGTAAAGAAGTAACCCGCACGCGAATAGCCGAAGCGCGCCGTGTTCAACAGCGCGGGTGAAAAGATGTGGGTTTCTTCCAGGCTGGCGACCTGCTCACGCAGGGTCAATATGTCGGTGCTGTAAGGATTGGCTGTAGTCGCCGTATTGTCGGCGCCGTCGTCGATGGTATAGACCGCTGAGAAGTTGTCTTTCGACGAGAAGTTGTGGTCCAACCGAACGGTGGCAAAGTCCTCGCGAATGGTCTGTAGCGGACTGCTGAAGACCTCAGCGATGCCGTTGAAGTCAGGAGCGCCAACCGGCGGAGTCGGCCACAAATTCAGCAGGGGCTGGACGGTCGGGACGGCCGCGGCGCGCGATGCAAGGTCGGGCACGAACGCCACCGACGTCTGATGCAGGTTCTGGCGAAACCCTTCGTAGTTGACGAAGAGGAAGGTCTTGTCCTTCTGGATTGGTCCTCCCAGCGCGGCCCCAAACTGGTTGCGCTGAAAAGGCGGGGTTGTGCCCATGGCGAAATAGTTGGGCGCGTCAAGCACATTGTTGCGAATGTACTCATAGAGCGAGCCGTGCCACTGATTGGTTCCCGATTGAGTGACGATGGTCACTTGAGCGCCCGGCCGTTTGCCGTACTCGGCGCCATAGGAGTCGCGCAGAACATTGAACTCGCGCACCGCCTCGACGCCGATCAGGTTCTGGCTCGGGCCGCCCGGCTGCATGTTGTTCTCGGCAGCTCCAGTGAACTCAATCCCGTTCAGCAAGAATAGGTTTTGGGTTGGGCGATTGCCAGACACCGAGAAATTGTTGCCCGTTGTCGAGTTGGAAACTCCGATTCCGCCAGTCTTCTCCCAGGTAAAGTTCACAATTCCGGGATTGAGAGTGACCAGCAGATCGTAGCTCCGGCCATTGAGCGGAAGCGCCTTCACTTCCTTCTCTCCCACCAGGCCGGAGATGTCCTGGGTGGTCGCGCTGACCATGGAGACGTCCGATTCCACTCTTACCTGCTCCGTGACGGGGCCCACCTTCAAACTCATGTCCGCGGTGGCATCCTGTCCCACGACCAGCAGAATTCCAGTTCGGACCTCCTCCGCAAACCCTTCCTTCTTCACCCGCATTTCGTAGTGCCCAACCGGGAGGCTGAGTAATTGATACGTGCCGGACTGGTTCGTGATGGCGGTGCGAACAACTCCCGTGTCCGGGTCCGTCGCCGTCACTGTGGCCCCGGATACCGCCGCGCCGGTTTGGTCCGTAACCCGGCCCGACAGACTTGCAGACACCTGCGCCCTCGCGACCAGCGAGCATAGGCATGAAAGCAAAAGAGCCGCAACCCAGAGTCGATGGCGACCAGACATATCCTCCCCCCTCAGATGGAAAGACTGGATTCGAGCACCGGGCCCGCAAACCACGACCCCAGGGAGCGGCGCTCTACGATTTAATCGAATAAAATCGTTAATGTCAAACGGATTCAGTCTGGCAGGATGATCATGACTTCGGTGGACTTGATCAGCGCGGCGGCAATCTGGCCTTTCTTGAGCCGTAATTCCCGCACTGCATCGGCAGTAATGATGGACGTGATGTGCTGGCCGCCGACCGACAAGGTCACCTGAGCGAGCAGGCCGCTGATCTTGATATCGGTTATCCGTCCAATCAATTGGTTTCGTCCGCTGACACGGCGGAACATGCGGCGTCTCTTCTCCGGAGCACCCGTGACCGTGACGCGCGGCAACAAGCGGTCGATTTCTGCTTCGGGTATCCGGTGATGGCCGCCCGGCGTTTGAACGCTCTTCACTTTGCCCTGGTAAATCCACTGCTTCAGTGACGCGTAGCTGATCCCGAGGACTTGCGCAGCGTCACGAGGGGTATAAAGTTTCGGCATGGAGGGCTGTTCTGCTAGAGAATAGCCGCGTTGTGAAGCGATGTGCAATTCTAATTTCACCGGGACGGGAAACCGCATAGGCGTCGGACATCGAAAAAGGGGCGAGACTGGAACCTGGGTAGAGCGGCGCTTCAGCGCCGCGTCCGCCATCCAAGATAGAAAAACAGCTTTCGCCGCTGAGGTCGGTGACCTCAGCGGCGAAAGCGGAATAGGTAACGACCGGTAACGCGGGCCTGAAGGCCCGCTCTACCCGAATACAGCAAAACTGAAAATGCCCTAGATGTCGTAGTACATCTGGAACTCGTAAGGATGGGGACGCAAGCGCATGGCGTTTACTTCCTTCTCCCTCTTGTAGTCGATGAAGGTGTTCAGCATCTCCTCGGTGAAGACGTCGCCCCGGAGCAGGAACTGGTAGTTATGGGCGAGCGCGTCCAGCGCCGACTCCAGCGAGCCCGGCATGGATGGCACCTTCGCCAGCTCCTCCGGACCGAGGTCGTAGATGTCCTTGTCCAGAGGCTGGCCGGGATCGATCTTGTTCTCGATGCCGTCGAGTCCGGCCATCAGCATGGCGGAAAATGCCAGATACGGATTGCAACTCGGATCGGGCGGACGGAACTCCACGCGCTTCGCCTTGGGCGAGGCCGAGTACATCGGGATGCGGCAGGCCGCCGAACGGTTGCGCCGCGAATAGGCCAGGTTCACTGGAGCTTCGAAGCCCGGAACCAGTCGCTTGTAGGAGTTGGTCGTCGGCGCGATGATGGCCGACAGCGCAGGCCCGTGCTTGATGAGTCCGCCGATGTACCACAGCGCGAGCTGCGAGAGTCCGGCGTAACCATCGCCGGCGAACAGCGGCTTGCCACCCTTCCACAGCGACTGGTGAGTGTGCATGCCGCTGCCGTTGTCCTGGAAAAGCGGCTTAGGCATGAAGGTCACGGTCTTGCCGTACTGGTTGGCGACGTTCTTCGCGATGTACTTGTAAAGCATCATGGCGTCGGCCGACTTGATAAGCGAGTTGAACTTGAGGTCGATTTCAGTCTGGCCGCCGGTCGCAACTTCGTGATGGTGGCACTCGACCACCAGCCCGCAGTTCTGCATGGTGAGCGCCATCTCGGTGCGCAGGTCCTGATAGTGGTCGGTGGGAGGCACGGGGAAATAGCCTTCCTTGTAGCGCGGACGATAGCCGAGATTGTTCTCCACCCGGCCCGAATTCCAGCGGCCTTCTTCGGCGTCAATGAAGTAATACCCCTCGTGCTCGTTCTGGTCGAAGCGGACGTTGTCGAAGATGAAGAACTCGGCTTCGGCGCCGAAGTAGGCGGTATCGGCCAGGCCAGTGGATGCGAGGAACATTTCCGCCTTCTTGGCGATGTAGCGCGGGTCGCGGTCGTAACGCTGCTTGGTGACGGGATCGATGACATCGCACACCATCACCAGCGTAGGAGCTTCCGTAAAGGGATCGAGGATGTAGCTCGAGGCGTCAGGAATGAGCAGCATATCGCTCTCGTGGATGGCCGCCCAGCCGCGGATGGACGAGCCGTCCATGCCGAAGCCTTCTTCGAACGAGGCTTCGCTAAGTTGCCCGATGGGATAAGAAACGTGGTGCCACAGCCCGGGAATATCGGTGAAACGCAGGTCGAGAATTTGGACGTTGTGCTCCTTGACGAATGCCATGACTGCTTTGGGATCGGGCTTGGTATCAGCCATACTGGTTCTCCTTAATTGCCGCGCGCGCCTTGTGCCGGCCGCGTGGATGTAGGTTGTATTGCCGTTTTAATTTGGCGGAACGTCGTGCCTGCCCCTCCACGGGCTTCTTCCGTGGAGCGGCACAATCTTCCAGAGTAGGAATTCCGAACTGCAAACCGCATTGTTGGGGAAAAAGTCGTGGCCGCAGGCGCTTGCCTAAAGGTCACATTAGAGAATACGCGGTGGCAGGGCGGGACGCTAATACAATGTTTTTATGGCCGCAATAACTGCGGCTTATGAAGTGCAAATCCATGATTTGCTTATGAAAAGAGTCTCTCGCGTAGAATCGACAGTGACCGGCGAGCCGAGCTTGCGCGTCTTGCACAAGTTTCGAGGCAGTTTCTGCTAATTGCCAATTGCTAACGGCTGTTTTATGGACTTCGATCAACTCGAGACATTTCTGGAGGTGGCACGGCTCAGCAGCTTCTCGCGAGCGGCCGAGCGGCGCTTCCGCACCCAGCCGGCGATCTCGGCGCAGATCCGTGCGCTGGAAGAGGAAGTGGGGGCGAAGCTGCTCGATCGCAGCGGCGGCAAGGTGGCGATGACCGCCGCCGGCAAGGTCTTCCAGAAGTACGTCGAGGAAACCCTGGAACAGCGCCGCATTATGCTGGTCTCGCTGGCCGAGATGGAACGTGTGCCGCGCGGCGAAATCGTAGTTTCGGCCAACGAGGGCAC
>JBKQKT010000242.1:0-6038 GCA_052147365.1 Candidatus Korobacteraceae bacterium
TGCGTCGTTGCCCGGCGTGTAAGGAAGATTCGGCTTGACCGCGTACGTTCCCATGCGAATGTAAGCCTCCACCGGATTCACGCCTGCGGCGTGAATCCGCACCATGGCTTGTCCCGTTCCAGGCTGCAGGTCGGGAACATCCTCCAGCTTCAGGACCTCAGGACCACCAAATTCGTGCACTCGAATTGCTTTCATTTTGTTCTCCTGGTCGGAGCAGGGGCTTTCAAGGACTTTGAAGGATGACTGTCCGGCCCCCTTACCGCTCCCTCTTGCGATTGCTCTTTAGAATCAATGGCATGCGGGCTTTACAATAGAGATTTCGCCGCAACTTCTTGAGCCACAACTACTTGCCGCATAATATACCTTTCAAAAGACTTAGCGCAATTTCGGAGCCTCCCCTACTTCAAGAGCGCAGACCCTGCCACGCATGCGCATTTTTTTATTCTTGCCTTTTAGGATCATTAGCTTATAGCGGAAACTCAGTATCCAATAGATAACAAATGGCTTGCATGTAAGCAACAGATTTTGTGGCACTTAACTACCAAATTTCGGCCTCAACTGGCTCCCTTTGTGCTTATCTTGATAATCTTGATAAGCAAGCTAGCAAGTTCAGCCTCCACTACGGCAGCGGAGGAGCCTGACCGCTAAGTTGAGTTGCCCCGGCTTGTCAGAGATCTTGCAGGCCCGCGCACTGGCCGCGGTTCGAGAACACACACAACAACGCGCTCCTCATCTTGAGGAATATCGCAAACGCGATGTGATCGGCAAGGAGGCAGGTCACAGGGCGATGTGATGTGCGGTGGCGCTGGCCGCACGATCACTTGCGATATGGCGATATTACGCGAGTGATTGTCGCGAAAGTATCTAACCAGTGCTTGTTCGTTGACTTGCTGCACTTCCGGTCCTAACATTCAGCCGCATGGACCGGCAAACCATCTCCCACTACCGCATCCTCGACAAGCTCGGCAGCGGCGGAATGGGGGTGGTGTACAAAGCGGAGGATACGCGACTCCATCGCCTGGTTGCTCTTAAGTTCCTTCCTGATAATGTCGCCCGCGACACAGGAGCTTTAGCGCGGTTTCAGCGCGAAGCCCTGGCCGCATCTGCGCTGAACCATGCCAACATCTGCACCATTTACGACATCGGCGAAGAGGATGGGCGCGCGTTCATTGCTATGGAGTTCCTCGAAGGCGTGACGCTGAATCACCGCATCGCCGGTCACTCGCTCGACACCGAGCTGCTGCTTGATCTGGCGACCGAGATCGCCGACGCACTGGATGCGGCACACAGCAAGGGCATTGTTCATCGAGATATTAAGCCGGCAAACATCTTTGTCACCGAACGTGGTCACGCGAAGATACTCGATTTTGGCTTGGCTAAGATTACGCAGCCCGATCCCGCGGTCGAGACAGCCAATCAGGCCACCCAACTGACCGCTCAAGGATCGCCCATCGGCACCGTGGGTTACATGTCTCCTGAGCAGGTCTTTGGAAAGGAGCTGGACGCGCGAACTGACCTGTTTTCCTTCGGCACGGTTCTGTACGAAATGGGCACAGGGGTGCCCGCGTTTCGCGGTGAGACACCTTCCATCATCGTGGATGCCATATTGAACCGCCAACCGGTCTCAGTACTAAGGCTGAATCCCGATCTACCACCGGAATTAGAAGCAATCGTCTGCAAGGCGCTGGAGAAAGATCGCAAGCTTCGCTACCAGAGTGCGGCGGAGATGCGGGCCGACTTGCAGCGATTGCATCGCGGATTTGAAACCGATCGCTTAATGCGGAGCAGGACAAGCGCAAGCGGAACTGCCCCACTCGCGAGCATCACTCGAGGCAAATGGGCAGGATTGTTGCTCCTTGTCCTGCTTCTGGCAGGAATCGGAGGATACTTCTGGCGAAGCCGGGCCCGGTCAAACACCGGCGGAGTGAATACTGCGTCGATTGCGGTGCTGCCCTTCGCCGACATGAGCCCGGGAAGGGACCAGGAGTATTTTTCCGATGGACTGGCCGAAGAACTAACCAACGAGCTCGCCAAAGTGCCCGGGTTAAAGGTTACGGGGCGCTCATCAGCCTTTCAGTTCAAAGGCAAGAATGAAGACCTACGAGCTGTGGGACAGAAGCTGAACGTCGCCAACATTCTCGAGGGAAGCGTGCGGCAGGAAGGTAGTCATGTCCGGATTACCGCCGAGCTCACGAAAGCGAATGATGGCTTTCAGCTTTGGTCCGAAGAGTACAACACCGAGGTCAAAGACATCTTCGCGGTGCAGGATCAAATCGCGCGTGCTGTCACTCAGGCGCTGCAAATCAAGCTGCTCGGCGCCAACGCAACCTCCGCCCTTGCGGAGTCGAAGGTCACCAATCCCGACGCCTACCAGGCTTATTTGCAAGCTGCGTATTTCTTGAATCGAGGATCGGAAAAGACCAACTACGACAAGGCTCTGACTTTCGCCGACCAGGCGATCAAGCTGGACGCGAATTTCTCGCCCGCGTGGGCGCTGCGGTCAACCGTATTTGCCGGAATGGGCATGGACGGCTTTATGGACCTCGGGTTAGGAGTTCGCCGGGCACGCGAAGATGCAGAGCAAGCCATCGCTCTGGACCCGCGATCGGCCGCGGGATACCTTTCGCTGGCGAATGTACGTCTGCTTTATGACTTCGATTGGGAAGGCGGCGAAGCTGCCCTGAACAAGGCGGCAGCGCTGGAACCAGGAAGTACTGATTTACCCTCCTATCGCGCGGACTTGGAGGAAGTGCGGGGCCGTCTGGACGAAGCCATCGAGTTACGGAAACAGGCAATCGCACTAAATCCTCTGTGTTCTTCCTGTTATTTATTCTTGGGATCCGATCTTTACGAAGCCGGAAAGTACGACGAAGCCACCACGGTGTTGCAGAAGGCTCTGGAACTGGACCCTCGACAGGGATTCGCTTACTTTCTACGGGGCCAGATCTTACTGGCGCGAGGGCGCCCGCAAGAAGCCCTGGTGGAAATGCAGCAGGAAACAAACGACTGGTTGAAGTTGACTGGCGAGGCATTCGCCTATCACACTCTAGGCCGTCAACAGGCTTCAGAAGCCGCACTAAGAGAACTCATCGCCAACCATGGTAGCGATTCCGCATATCAGGTCGCCGAAGTATATGCATATCGCGGGGAGGTGGACAAAGCACTCGAGTGGCTGAACCGGGCCTATCAACAGCACGACTCCGGCTTGATGTTTCTCAAAACCGATGGGCTATTTAAGGGCCTGCACCAGAACCCGCGCTACCTTGACCTTCTGAAGAAGATGGCTTTACCGCAATAATCTGGCCGCCGGCTCTGAATTGTTACTGTCGAAAACAGGCCATATCGTACGCAAATTCCGCCTGAATGAGATACGCGAGACCTCACGGGCTAAAGCCAAGGTTGTGAATCGCGCTCGACGGCACGGCTGAAGCCGTTCCCTTTCAAAGCAAGTCGACAGAACAGGACGCCCACGTGTTCACAGCCGGATGTTCGCCAGCAACTGCTCCACTTCAGCTCTCGTGTCGGCGGTGAGCGGCAACAGCGGCAGGCGCGGCGGTCCGCCGTAGAAGCCGTTGTAGTCCATGGCGTACTTCACGCCGGGAATGCTCAGTGCGCCGACGATGCGCTGGGCTGCCTTCGCAATGCGCTCCTGCTTCTCGGCCGCGAGTGTCGAGTCTCCATCCTTCCACGCTGCATAGATTTCGTAGCACGCGGTTGGAGCACAGTCCGCGAAGGCCAGGATCGCGCCGACAGCGCCGACATCGAGTGACGCGTACAGTTTCTGCGCAGCACCGACCAGCACTTGGAAGCCGACTTCCTTCTCGCGCGTCTTGAGTCCGCCGACGACCTTCACTGCGGCCGACGACGGCTTCGGCGGGCCAGCTGTTCCGGCCAGCGCGCCGACCGGAACCATTGCGCCGCCGTCGGCGTCAGCGGTGGCTGAGACCGCAGCCTTCATCATGCGCTTTGTGACCGCGGCAAATGTCTCCGTGACCGTCGCCTTGCGCTTGATGTGGCGCGTGCCCTCGACCATCTTCTGCACCTTCTCGATTGAGCCGGACGATTCCTTGATGCCGATGAGGTTCGGATGCTCGGCCAATTCAATCACCACTTCGGCGGGAATGTCGTAGCCGGTCGCCTGCGGGAAGTTGTAGATGATGACCGGCAGCGGCGAGCGGTCGCACACGAAGCGATAGAACGCCAGCATGTTTTCTGGGTTCGCCATCTGGCCTTTGTAGTAATGCGGCGTGCGCACCATGGCGATGTCGTAGCCGAGGTCGTAGGCGTATTCCGTCAGGCGCAGCGTCTCGATGGCCGACTCGATTCCGGTGCCGGCGATCAGGACCTTCTCGTTGGAAGCCGCATCGCGCGCGGACTTCAGCACCTCGCGGCGCTCGTCATCGCTGAGCAGGATAGCTTCGCCGGTCGAGCCTTGCACCACGATGCCGGCGATCGGCGCGCGCGAATACTGCTCGACGTTCTGTTGTAGCTTGCGGAAGTAGATTTTGCTGTCGGGATAAAACGGGGTTGTGATGGGAGGAAAGATTCCGTGTAGAAGCATGTTCGTCCTTTACAGTTATGACGCCGTTGGAATTATAGGCCGCTGTATGTGGAAAGTCGTCAGCCATCACGCCTGAGTCGGCAAGATTCCGAGAAGCTAATCCTAGGAACGTGACGGCGTGCCCGGCGGACCTTTTGCGTCTAGGTAAAGCTCATTAGCCGACGCTTAGAGCATCGCGCGTAGCTTTGAGAGTGTTGATTAACGACTCACGGGGCAGCTTGCGGATAATCGGTTCGATGATCCAGCCCAACCCCAGCGGAATGTCACGCGAAAGCGAAACCGCGCGACATTCAACGTAGACTCCCCCGTCCCGTTCCTGAAAGCGCCAGTAAGAATAAAGCCGCCACAGAAAGCCATAACCGGTGTCGGGTGGCAGCACTTTTTCCTTCGGAGTCCCGGGATCTTCCACCTCGGCAATGCGCGTGGTGTGGGACCGGCAAAACCACCGCTTGCTGTCCACCGCAACATAGCGCACGTCGTGATCGGTGTCGAGAACGACGGTGATGATCTTCTTCTTGAGCAGCCTCAGGAAGATCTGAAAATCGTTACCGTCGCGGCTGATCAATTTCGAATCCATCACCTCGGGCTTGTAGATGTTCTTGTGGTGGTCGTAATCCTGCACGAGTGCCAGGGTTCCCTCCACGGTGGCGCGCGAAATCAATACTGCTCCGATCCAGTCATGGATCAATCCGTTTGGTATTTCAAGGGGCTCCCGGCCCGACCAGAATTGAGCGTGGATCTCTCCTTTGCTGATTTGCTGGGCGATTTCGGAGTTAGTGTCAGACCACAGGAAAGACCGTTCGCCGCGCAGGGTTGGCTCCATGGCGGCTTCGGCGTCGCGGATGTAGGTGTCGAAAGCCTGCAACGTGCGAGGCTTCAACTGCACGATGTTGGCAGGCTGCGCCATAGACTTCCGGCCTATTCCGCAATCGTGGGCCGCGAATGGGTGGTTGTCAAATGAGGTGACGAATACATAGGTGCGTAGAATTGGCCGAAACAGGGGTCGCTTACGCCTTACCGGAACGTCGTTTCTTTCGCGGCTTCGGCTTTTGCAGACGGCCTTCCAGTTCGGAAATACGCTCCCGCAGCTCCTGCAACTCTCCGACGGGTTCGGCGGGAGTTCCTTTCGTGGGGCCAGTCACAAGATTTTTCACCATCTGCAGCGGAGACAGGGCAGCGGATTGTACATCGCTTAGACGGCTGTGCACCGAACTCTGCACTTTCTGGTAGGCATCGAAGGCCGACTTCAGATACCACATGATGAACTCCTGACCCACTCGGTCCGTAGACACGATAAGTTGACGCAGCAGTTCCAGCGGCAGGCCGGTGGGTTGTCCCTTGGTGTCCTCCACGATGATTTGCGTCAGAGTCACCCGGGTCAGGTCTTCGCCGGTCTTGGCATCCACGACCTGGAAGTCTTTCCCATTTCGGACCAGAGCGGCAATATCCTCCAGATTGATGTAGGAGCTGCCAGAAG
>JBKQKT010000243.1:0-2722 GCA_052147365.1 Candidatus Korobacteraceae bacterium
AGGGGCTGCCCATCGCTGCAAAGATCGTCTTGTCAGCTGCTGTCCGCAGCACCTCATGCAGAAGCCCTGCCATCGCATCCTGCACCGCCATCGAATTGTCGGGTTTCCCCCCGCTCGGCACCACATAAATGGCGGCGATAACCTCGTCCGCCTGCTGGACGGCGTCCATCACCGGCTGCTTCAAGCTTGCTGCATCACGGGGATCAATGTAAGTCACGTGCGCGTCCGGAATCCTCATCCGCACCTGCTGATCCAGCAATCGGCCCCAATCCGAGCGAGTGTCGTCCGTAAAGATTAATACCAGTGTGCGATTAGGGCCCTCCGCTGATGGTGGATACGCATTCTGCGGCGCGTTGGTTCCCCCATGTGTGGCCTTCAGCGGCAACACCTGATGGTTGTCCCGTACCAGAGTGAGCGCTTCATCAGCGATCTGTTGGGCAGTTGCCAAGTTCGCGGGACTGGCGACAATCTCACTAACAGCGCTGATATCCACGAACCTCGCCTTGTTGAGCCCGACCGACGCCTTGGCACGCAGGATCTTCAGCACCGACTCGTCAATTCGCGACTCCGGAATCTCTCCAATGCGCACCGCCTGCAGCAGGCTGTTGTAGGAGCCATCGAGGTCGGCGGGGATGAGCAGCATATCATTGCCGGCTTTCACCGCTTCGACAGCGGCTCTGCCGGCTGCCGCTGCGCCACCTGCCGGAAACAGCTTCGTCATCCCGCTCATGTCCAACGCGTCGGTCACTATCAATCCTGTAAAGCCCATCTGCTTCTTCAACAGTCCGGTAACGATTGCGGGCGAAATGGAAGCCACGCGATTCGGGCCGGGATCCAGCGCCGGGGCCTCGATATGCGCCACCATGATGGCGTCCACGCCGGCCTTGATCGCCGCCCGAAAAGGTGGAAGCGCAACATTCTCGAAGTAGGCCTTGTCCTGATTGATGACGGGAACCGACGTATGCGAATCGGTGTCGGTATCGCCGTGGCCGGGGAAGTGTTTGGCGGTCGCCAGCATGCCAGACTCGTGCGCGCCCTCGATGTAGGCAGCCACCATCGCGCCCACCAGCTTCGGGTCCTCGCCGAACGACCGCGTATTAATGATCGGGTTTGCAGGATTGGAGTTAACGTCGGCAACCGGAAACCAGTTCCAGTGCACGCCGATGGCGCGCGACTCCTGCGCCGTTATCCTCCCGGCTTGGCGTGCGAACTCCGCGTTGCCGGTGGCGCCAAACGCCATGGCATGCGGAAAGTCGGTTACCTCCTTGAGGCGAAAAGCCAGCCCGCGCTCGAAATCCGCGGCGAAAATCAGCGGAAATTCCGAGTCCTTCTGCAACTGGTTGGTCACCATGGCAGCCTCCAGCGGCGGATTCTTTTCTAGGAAGCCGTCTTCGGAGCGCACCGTCAGCCCGAAGCCACCGAGGTGATATTTGTGCATGGCATCGCGCAACCGTATGTATTCCGGACTGTCCACATTCAGGAAGCGCGCCTGCGACCAGATCATGAACATCTGGCCAAGCTTCCGCTCCAGAGACATCTTCTTCAGCGACTCGCGCGCCCATTTCTCGCCCTTCTTGTCGAGATGCACCGGGCCGGGGGCCTGCGATTCGTCTTTGCCATGGGCGAAGGCTGCCATTGCGAGCAGAAGCAGAACCAGCAGGCCAAGACGGGTCATGACGAACAGACGATAACAGGAGCGCTGGCCAGTTGCACGAATCGGAGAACTAGGGATGGCTCACCATTGATTTCAGAGCGTTGAAAGCATCATTGCAGTTGCGCATACTCTGCCTTCGCCTGTTTGAGGATGGGAATGTCCGGATCAGCGTCCTTCCAGAGGGTAAGGAAGTCCTGATATGCAGCCTTTGCCTTTGCGGTATCACCCTGCAAGGCGTAGGCGCGACCAAGCTGCAGACGCGCGAGAGCGCCAATCGGTCCGTTCAATACGATTCCGCGATGGTCGAGAATTTTCTGGAACTCAGCCGCGGCTTCTTTGCCCTGATGGGCGGCCAGATAGGCTTCTCCGCGGACATAGACTGGATACAGGGCCGTCCATTCGAGGGGGCTGTAAGTCGTCCGTCCCAGCTCATAGGGCAGGGTGGCTCTGAGAGTCTCCGTGGCTTCAGAAGCATTTCCCTTGCTGACCGCAAGCTTTGCGCGGAGTGTCGGCAGGTAAATGAACTGCACGACTGTGGCTTCCGGGAACCCCTGGCCCAAATCATCGGCAAGTTTCTGGGCTCGCTCGTCGTCCCCGGCATAGGCCCATGCAAGCGCAGTAGCGTACTGCAGATCGTGGCCTGCCGGATGCCTCATTGCCAAAGTGGCACGCCGTTTTGCTTCGTCCGCGTTGCCGAATAAGCCCTCCCGGAGAGCTGAAAGGGCGGAGTAGGTTCCAGCCGCTTCCTTGTCTCCAGCCCGTCAGGCAGTAGATTCCGCCGAACGGGCTGGAGACAAGGAAGCCGCTGCAACCTACTCCGCCCTTGCAGCTCTTCGCGAGGCCTTGTTTGGCAACGCAGACGAAGCAAGACGGCGTGCCACTTTGGCAATGAGGCATCCGGGAGGCCACGATCTGCAGTACGCTACCGCGCTGGCGTCGGCCTACGCCGGGGACGACGAGCGAGCGCAAAAACTCATCGATGATTTGAGCCAGAGATTCCCGGAAGCCACAGTCGTGCAGTTCAATTACCTGCCGACCCTCCGCGCAAAGCTTGCGGTCAGCAAGGGA
>JBKQKT010000244.1:0-4049 GCA_052147365.1 Candidatus Korobacteraceae bacterium
GTAGCGCGCGCGCCGCGTGTTCACGGTGATTCCTGGTAGCAGGTTCCGCAATTCGGTCGGACTCGATTCGATAGCCAAGCGGGTCTATAGAGCCCGGCTCTGACGGCGGTGACTCCACCCATCGAGGGGCCGACCGCCAAACATTCGGAATGGCCATAAGCTAATGCGGAAGCTCAACGATATCAGGAATCGTCGGCGTCAGCGTCGGCCCCGCCGCTGTTTCTCGCCAGCACGACGCGACAGGTGTGCTTTAGCGGGTTTTCGCTGTGGTGGCTTAACCTCGCGCTTCGACCTGGGGCCTCCTGGCCAGTTGTAGCCATCCTCTTTCCACGGTGCAGGTCCGTCAATCAACCGCAGGAACTCGGGTTTGCCATCCTTCGGTCGAAGGCTGAGTGTGGATACCTCCAGCGTCCGGCCCGCCAACAGGTTGTTTCCTGCGTACTTCCTGGCCGCCTTCGGCTTCACGTAGGCCACTATCGCGTGCGGTTGGTAGTCGCAGTCCGCTGGCTTGCAGTTGACGTGCTGCTCGATTGCCAAGTTGATTTCTTCGAGAATCGGACTGATAACGTCCACTTTCAGCACCGCAGCCTTGTGGCTATTCACGTTCGCGTGAAAGAAGGTCACCGGACCGAACGTGATATCGAACGGATTGAGCGAGCGCACGTAGGTGCGCAGTCCGCTGAAATCGTTGTCAAGTATTCGGCGTACCGTGATGTGCGGATGAGGACCGAGCCCCTCGCTGGCCAGATCGCGAGGGTCAATCGTGCTCCTCAATTCGGTCATTAGGGCTCCAATCTCACTGTCCGGATCGATTTCCACCATTGCACAGACTTCCTTCGCGCCGACCACTTTCTTGGCCCGTGCTTTGAGCGTCTTGTCGTACGAGGCGATATGTTCGGACATACCCTGCACCCAGGTAACCAGGTAGTCCTGGAGTTCGCGATCTTCTGCCGCACGCACTTCTTCGGGCACACCCGCCGCAGGTTCCAGCGCTTTGTAGCCGATGCCGGTCAGAATCTCTTTGCGCGTGGGCCTGGAGCTCTTGGTTTTTCTCATTTGCTGGCACAGAGCCTAAAACCTGATCATACGCTCGATTCGGGTGCAAGCTCGATCTGCGGCGCCGAAAGGGACAGCGTCCGGCCTGCGATGAGACGGAGGAGCGTTGCATTCCCACGTCGCCACCAAGGCTGTGCCTCACCGATAATCATATGTATGGCGAACGCCCTTTCGCGGGCTTTGAACGATGCCGTAATCCGCAGGCTGGCCGGCGCGCAGTCCTACCAGCGGGGCCTGGACTACTTTTCTCACGGACACGTCGAATCCATCGAAGACCGTGGCGGGAGCATCCACGCCGTCGTGCGCGGAAACCAGGATTACACGGTCACGCTGGCGGCCGATGATGGAGTGCTGGACTATGCTTGCGATTGTCCCGTGGGCATTGACGGCGACTTCTGCAAGCACTGCGTCGCGGCGGCGCTCGCCTGGTTGGCCCGCGCGGCGGGATCGGCGAAACCGGTAGGCCGCGGCAAAGCCAAGGAGGTTACGCTGGCCGACGCCGGGAAGATCCTCCAGGCCGAGGACAAGGACACTCTAGTGCGGATGGTGCTTGATTGGGCCAAGGACGACGACCGCCTTCACGAACGGCTCATTCTTTACGCTGCCCGGCGTTCAGGGCCCGACACCGGCGCCGCTGCTGTCCGACGAGCATTCGAACGAGCTGTGCGGGTTCACGATTTCGTGCACTACCGGGAGGCGACCGGCTGGGCACGTGGCGTTGACGATGCCATCGATTCGGTCGAGCAGTTACGGAACGATGGTCAAGCCGCCGCAGTTATCGAGTTATGCGAGTCGGCCCTGCAGTCCCTGTTGGGCGCCATCGAGGCGGTAGACGACTCCGACGGCCACTTTGGTGAATTGCGGGACCGGCTGCAGGACATCCACTACCGGGCGTGCCAGGAGGCCCGGCCCGATCCGGCGGAATTGGCCAGGCGGCTGTTTCAGTGGGAGTTGCACAGCGACTTCGATGTTTTCTACGGGGCGGCGGCGCGGTACGCGAAGATCCTGGGGGCCAAGGGGATGAAAGCTTACCGGGAACTGGCCGACGCCGAATGGGCGGGTGTGCCGGCGCGAACTGCCGGGCATGAGCGGAGCGAGTCAGGCCGGCACTTCCGCATCACGCACATCATGGAATCGCTCGCTCAGGCCTCGGGCGATATCGAACAACTTGTCTCGGTGATGAGCCGTGACCTTTCGAGCGCCTACGGCTACCTGAAAATCGCAGAGTTGTATCGCGAAGCCCGCCAGCACGACAACGCGCTGCTATGGGCGGAAAAGGGGCTGAAGGCTTTTCCGGAGCGCACCGATGCCCGGCTTCGTGAGTTCGCCGCTGAGGAGTACCATCGGCGGCGGCGTCACGACGAAGCGATGAAACTGATGTGGGCCGAATTCTCGGGGCGGCCATTTCTGGAGGGCTACAAGACCCTGGAGAAGCACGCGAAAAGGGCGGGCGCGTGGCCGGAGTGGCGGGAGCGCGCGCTGGCTGAGATCCGGCTGCGAATCGCAAGAGCCAGGGATACGGCGCGCGGTCAGTCCCGGCCCCGTTGGTTGCAAGCCGACGACAACCATTCCGTCCTGGTGGAGATCTTCCTGTATGAGGGCAAGGCCGAAGATGCCTGGCGCGAGGCCGGTGTGGGAGGATGCTCGGACAGCTTGTGGCTCCGGTTGGCCGCGAACCGGGAGAAGGAACACCCCGAAGACGCCGCACCCATCTATTTGAAGTATGCCGAGGCCGGCGTCGCCGCTACTAGCAACGGCCGGTACGAGGAGCCCGTCAACCTGCTCGCGAAGGCGGCGGCTGTGATGAAGCGTCTGGACCGCAGCGCGGAGTTTGTGCGCCATCTGGAAGCGCTGCGCGCGAAATACAAGATCAAGCGCAACTTCATCAAGCTGGTCGAGCAGAAACGGAAGTCGCTGTACCTCACGTAGCTACGCAGATTCCAGGAGCAGCTCCGGCAAAGACGGCGCCCACTTCGCCAATCGTTGGATGAGGGCCTCGTACGGAACGCCGCGAGCCTTCGCCTGGCCACACAGCTTCTCCTCCAGCAGCTCCCGGTTGAGATGAAACTGGTGCGCCAGGAATTGGTCGGGCGTGAGCACGTCGATGTTGTATGGCTCCACGGACTCCGCGGGGAAGTGCTTCACGTTCTCCGTGAGGATGGCATGCGCGCCGGTGCGGACTGCGGCCGCGAGCACGTGCCGGTCTTTCTCGTCGTTGGTCATTGATGCGACCAGGTCTGCGTAGCCGGTAACGCAGGCATCTTCGAATGCCGCTTGCATCGCGGTGATCCGGCGCTGGGCCTGGGCGTCGCTGTACTCCATTTTGCGGAGAACGCGGCGCAGTTCCTCGAGAATGCCGGCGCTCCAGCGTGGCATGTAGAGCGCCGGATCCTCGGCCAGCCGCAGGAGCGTGTCGCACAGCGGCATCGGAGCGAGAACGCAGGTATCGAGGACTACGACGAATGCGTTAGTCTGCGTGATCATCAGACGGTTCCCGGTCGTAGAGGCCTTCCTCCGCTTCCGCGCGGGTCAGGTCGTCCAGAATCCTGTGCCGCTTGCCGTCGCGTTGTATCTTGTACGCCAGCAGATCCCGCACGTATACGCGCCGGTGCGTGCCCACCATGTGAAAAGGAATCTCGTCCTTCTCCAGTTGCCCAATCAGAAACTGTCGCGACACACCGAGCATGCGGGCCGCCTCCACCGTGGTCAGTTGAGCGTCGTTTTGCACGATGGCGACCGACTGGCCTTCGCACAGGTCGGCGATCAGCTTCACCAGGAACTCGTACAGGGAGACGGGCAGGTTCTGCGTTCTACCGTCGGGCCCGACCAGCTTCGCGCGGCTGCGCTGGATCTTCTGATAGAGTTCCAGGACCTGCCGCTGATCGCTCTCCGACAAAGCAATGGGCGCTTGTATCTGCTCTTTGTGGGGCATGGTTCCCTCTAATGCCATATACGCAACATATGCCACAAATGCTACAAGTGGCACAATTAGT
>JBKQKT010000245.1:0-11682 GCA_052147365.1 Candidatus Korobacteraceae bacterium
GCCGATTCCCTTCCCTCCGCATCCAGCAAAACGATGTGATGTCCCGGAGAGGCGACACCCGCGGAACCGGGCTTGACAGTCTGCCCGGGGAAGTTACCGATCACCAGCACTGTTTCCGTTTGACCGAACCCGTCGCGAATGGTCAGGCCCCACGCCTGCCGGACCTTTTCAATGACCTCCGGATTCAGAGGCTCTCCCGCTCCCACCAATTCCTTCAGCTTGACAGGATACGCACGCAGGTCCTCGAGCACCAGCAGTCGCCACACCGTCGGCGGCGCGCACAGCGTGCTGACTTCGCAGCGGGAAATCACGTCCAGAGTCTTTTTGGCTTCGAACCGCGCATAGTTGTGCACAAAGATGGTTGCGCCAGCATTCCACGGAGCGAAGAAGCTGCTCCACGCGTGCTTGGCCCATCCCGGCGAACTGATGTTGAGGTGGACATCGTCGGGTCGCAGGCCAATCCAGTACATGGTTGCCAGATGACCGACAGGATAACTCTGGTGAGTGTGCAGCACGAGTTTCGGCTGGGCGGTGGTACCCGACGTGAAATACAGCAACATCGGATCAGTCGCCTTCGTCGTAGTCTCAGGCTCATAAGCTTCCGCTTCGCGATACGCGTCCGAATAGGAAATCCATCCGTTGACTGGCTCGTCCGCGACGATGCGCGTGTAGTCCCCTGTCAGCTCGGCGAACCTCCCAGTGAAGGCCGCATTAGTCACCACGTGGCGCCCCTGTCCTCGCGTCAGGCGATCTCTAAGATCATCGGGAGTAAGCAGCGTCGCCGCCGGAATGACAACGGCGCCCAGCTTCATGCAAGCGAGAACGACCTCCCACATCGTCACTACATTGGGCAGCATGACGATAAGGCGATCTCCCCGGTGCACGCCATGCTTGCGCAGGAAATTCGCCACTTGATTAGAACGGCGCGACATTTCGTCGTAGCTCAGCTTCAGCTCCGAGCCATCCTCGTCCACAATCCACAACGCTGGCTTTTGGTTCCCACGGGCGTAACCATCGAAGTAATCCAAGGCCCAGTTGAACTCCGTCAGCTGCGGCCAGCGAAATTGGCCGTAGGCGGTGGCATAGTTGTCGCGGTGTTGCAGCAGAAAGTCGCGCGCCGCCAGAAAGGCCTTCAGATCCGAGGTCGACGACTTCGCATTCATCAGGCACGCTCCTGTTCTCAACACATCGCCACGCGAGTGCGGGCGCCAGACTCAATCGCCAAGTCTGAAAAGTTCAACAGAATCGAAATTCTACTCTCGATTGTCACCGCCTGAAACCAATTCTTGCGATAGCTTATATCCGTATGAAGGATGCCACCGAAGCGCATTCGCCACTTGGACCGCACGAGACCCTCGAGAAGCGCGGAAAGTTCATGGACGAACGCACGGGTATCTTCGCGTGGTTGCGCGAGTATGAGCTTCCCTGGGAGAGTCCCATCCATGTTTGCGTTGGGGAGCTAAAACCGGAATTCTGTATCGCCAAGCCCAGCGGGCGGAAAGCAATCTCCGGAACAGTTTGCGGCGCAGGCGCAACTGCGCTTGCTGCAAAAGTGAGCTGCCTTGGAGAGGCGCTCGAGCGACACTCTGGAATCTGCCGGGGTGACGAAAAGCGACGCCTGGCACGCTATTCGGAGCTTGGCGAAGGGGCGATTCGCCCCGACTCGCTAACACTATTCAGCCAAGCCCAATATGACGACCGGGACGAGTGGAACGAGCGTGAGGGCCGCTACAATTGGGTACCTGCCCGGTTTGACCCTGAGCGCAGCATCGACTGGTCCCCGGCTTGGTCGCTCACCCAGAAGACCACGAAGTATCTGCCTACGGCGTACTGCTATTTCGGATATCCATTCGATTCTGCACACGATTTCTGCCGTCCTGACTCAAATGGGAATGCCGCCGGGAGCAATCTGGATGGAGCGATTGTCCACGGTTTCCTGGAATTGGTGGAGCGAGAGTGCGCCTCCGTCTGGTGGTACAACAGGGTTCGCCGGCCGGGGGTGGACATCGACAGCTTCGGTTTGCCGGATGCGTGCGTAATCCGCGGCATTTATAGCTTGATCGGGCGCTCTCTGGATGTTCTGGACATCACTGCGGATCGACAAATCCCGGCCTTCGTTGCGGTGTCGCGCACGGAAGAGCCGCCCGGGGAAGATTATGTCCTGGGGTTCGGCGCGCACTTCGATGCGCAAATCGCCCTTGCAAGAGCACTGAAGGAAATAACACAGTTTCTGCCGGTGGTCATGGCAGGTCGCGACCCGAGTTGTTTTCTTCGTGCCGAAGACGTCCCAATGGATATGGCTTACCTGGTGGCCGATCAGCAGATGGCTCCAACGCTGTACTCCGACTTCTCCCCCTTGACTGCTCGCGAGGAACGCCAGGATGTGTTGGCCTGCGTCGGGTTAACTGAGACCTGGGGCTTGGAGATGCTGGTTCTCGATCAGAGCCGAGAGGACGTGGGAATGCCCGTCGTCAAAGTAGTCGTGCCGGGGATGCGAAACTGGTGGGCACGATTCGCTGCTGGCCGGCTCTATACCCTTCCTGTTCAACTCGGGTGGCTGGGCGAACCGACGAAGGAGTCGGATCTGAACCCGAACCACTTAATACTTTAGCTTGTTTTCTCAGTACTTGCGGTATAGGCTTACTGGCGAACTTCCTGTACCAATATTTACTGTAAGAGAGGATATGTAATGGCCAAAGAACACGCACAGAAGTTCATCGAACATATTCAGAAAGATCCCGTCCTTCGCAAGAAAGTCAATGACGCAACTGACCACATCATCAAAGTGGCCGGAGAGCACGGACACCAAGTTAACCGTGCAGACCTCAAGGCCGCACTCAAAGAACACTGGGCTAAAGCTGGTGACGAAGACGAAGCTGCAGTAATCCTGTCGGAAGCGCCCGGCTTTTGATACTGCCTGATCGCAGTGAGTCCAGCCACGCCACCCATAACGGCAATCTATGAATCGGTTGCGGAGAACATCCCGCAACCTGAGCTTTTCTTTCTCAATTATGGCTTCTGGCAACCCCTTCTCGACGATTCCTGGGTGCTTCCATCGGATGCCCGCTACCGTCACCATCTCCAACTGATAAGACATACACTGGCGGGTGCCGAACTGCCTGGAAAAGCCGTTCTGGAAATCGGCTGCGGCCGAGGAGGAAATTGCTATTACCTCGCGCGGTATTCTCAGGCCGCAAGGGTTGTGGGAGTAGATGTCTGCGCGCCTAACCTGGCTTTGGCCCGCAAGGATCCTCGCCTGCGCCAGGTCGAGTTAGTTGCCGGTGACGCGCAACAGCTACCGTTCGCGAGCGCTAGTTTCGATGTCGTACTGAACCTCGAGTCATCACATTGCTACAGCCACTTTGACCGGTTCGTGATTGAAGTGGAACGTGTGCTCAAGAAGCCTGGGCTTTTCTGCTTCGCTGACCTTTGGAATGTGGACGTCATGGAGCTGGATTGGGCGGCGCGAGAGCGCGCGTTGCAGAACTCATCTTTGGAAATCACCGCTGCGGAGAATATCAGCGAGCAGGTTTTTCAGGCCATGGGGCTCTCCGGTAGTATTTCCGAGCAACTTGATGCGCTGTCCGACGCCGAAAATCGCTCGTTGATTGCCCGAATAAATCTAGGAGTGAAGGCGCTTCGCGCGGGGCTGGCGATGGGCGCCTATTCCTACAGGCTGTGGAGAATGAGAAAGCCAGAGGTGTGCCCATGACGCCGCGAGGGTATGTTCCCGTCCGCGAAATCGACCATTTCGTGAATGGCGAGGTGGTGGATTTGCCGATTGACCTGGAGCAGCAAGCGCGGGTCACGCTGGTGCTCCGGCCACGTACCCCGCATCAGACGATGCGCGAGCATCTGGATAGCATGGCGGAGCGTTTGCCGCGTCAGCGGCGATACTTCACCCGCGAGGAGTTCGCCAACCGGTATGGAGCGACCGAAGAAGATCTGGCCGTGGTTGCTGCATTTGCCGGGCTGCACAATCTGGAGGTCGCCGAAGTCGGTCACGCCCGGCGCCGCCTGGTCTTGAAAGGAAAATTGGGCGACCTTTCAACCGCGTTCCGGGTGAAGTTCGTTCATCTTCACGACCCGGATCATGGAGTGTATCGATCGCACCTGAGACCGGTTCATGTTCCAACGGAGCTGAAGCCGGTAGTTCAGGCCGTGATGGGGTTCAGCGCCCGCGCACAACACGGGCATCCCGCAATGCCCGCTCCGCACGTACGCCGGCGGCTAGTCGATCCCAGGAAGGTCGCCCAAATCTACCAGTTCCCCGCCGGTTGTACCGGCCGCGGTCAGACCATTGGGATCATCGCGCTGGGCGGCGGCTTCCATGATTCCGATCTCGACGCGTACTTCCGGCATCTCGGCATGCGCAAGCCGAAGATCTCCGTCGTCGAAATCGAAGGGCAGGAAAACAATCCTGCCTCCCCGGACGCAATTCGCGATTGCCTTGCCAGAAGCGGCGCCGCCGGGTTGCATCGTGCCAGAGGCCAGTCCCATCCGGATCGGCACGTGCGTCGAAATTCCGACAAGAACGTGGAGTGGACGCTGGAAACCACAATGGATGTAGAGTTGATCGGCACGTGGGCCAATGGCGCGCACATTGTCGTGTATTTCACCCACAACAACGCTCGCGGAAAGTATGAGGCGTTTAATGCCGCGCTTCATGATAAGACCTATGAACCGAACGTGATCTCCTGCAGTTGGGGAGCCCCGGAGAAGCTGATCTCGCATGTCCTGGAAGAAGAGATGGACCTGATGTTTCAAGCAGCCGCTTTAATGGGCGTCACCATCGTTTGCGCTTCCGGCGATCACGGAGATGGTTCTGTCGCCGCTGGCCAGCCGCAGGCTTACTTTCCGGCCTCGAGCCCTCACGTCCTGGCTTGTGGCGGTACTGTTCTCCGGCATGGTCCGGGCAAGAAATCCGTTGAAAAAGTCTGGCACGAAAATGTTGCAGGTCACATCGGAGAGAGCGGCTACGGCGAAAGCTCGGTGTTCAAAGCACCAAGCTGGCAAACAGCAGCCGCTACCGCCAGCCAACATGGTGGCAGGGTGGTTCCTGACGTTGCAGCCAAGGCCGATTGTGCAGGCGGCTACGAGTTGGTCGTCGGCGGTCTCCATGTGGCGGGCTGCGGGACTAGCGCGGCCGCTCCACTATGGGCAAGCCTTGCCGCATTGCTCAACGAAAAGATGAAGACCAAGGTGGGATATCTCACTCCGCTGCTGTATGACCCGCGCTGTCGTGCTGGCATCCAGCCCGTTGGCTCATCCGTCGCGCCTTGGAGGCCGAAGGTTGGGCTGGGGACGCCACGAGGAGACGCGTTGCTGAAGGCGTTACGGAAGTAGCTGTTGGTACCTCTGGTATTTGCTAATAAAGCTGCCTTCCGACGGATTCCCACGCCTTGCTGACCTGCAGGATGTGCTCAGGCCGTTGCAACTCGGGTGTGCCGTGTCCCAGGATTGATTGACGAATCGCGCTCAGCGCTTTAACGTTCGCCTGGATTCTCTGCTCTCCCAGCTCAGTAAGCGTCCGCGTTACTTGATCGGAAAGCATCGTCCAGAGTGGCTTCTCGTTACGCGCAAGCGCCGGAGTGCAGTTCCAAAGGACGGGCCCGGCCGCCGAGAGCAGCGTAAGTAGTCCACTGGGGAATGCCACTGTGAGGCGCTGATCCAGCAGATAGTCGGGACTCCCATCCGGCAGCCTGCTTCTACCTTGATTGCCTGAGACCTGAACAGAGATTCGGACTAGAACTTTCTCCAGTGTTCCTTCCAGATGCACAAGCTTTGCACGGCGGCTCAGGACACGAACCCGAAGCGACTGAAGGCTGCCAATCGCCGCCATGAGAATGTCCAAGGCCCCGTACAGCGACCGCTCCGTGGCCATCACTTCGACGAACTCCGGACGCGCGATCTCGATGGAGCGCTGACAATCTCGAATGAACGCTTGAGGCGACGGCAGATTCGCAAAATGCCCGTTCACGTGAAACTGCGCGTCCCTTTTCTCTGCGAGATTCATCGCCCTTTTCATCGGGGCCGCAGGATAGGGATGCTCACAGAGCACGTGGATCCCGCGCTGGACAAGTTCCAGAACCAGTGGCCAAGCCGCAGAACTCATGGCGGCACATGCCAAATCGATGTTGTCAGGAAGTTCGTTGGTCAAGCGATACAGCGGAACTCCGTTCAGCGCTGCCAGTTGTTGCGAGCGTAGGCTTCCTTGGGCAAGGATGCCAATCAATTGAAACTTACGAGGTTCACGGGCGAGCGCCGTAATATAAGCCCGGCCGTAGTTGCTGCCACAGACCAGGACTCGCATGCGGCTCATTGCGTATTTTTTCCAACGGCCTGTGCGTGCTCTTGAAGCTCTTCGAGGACTTGCTTGGCGTGCTTCAGATCATGGGTGTCAAAGCCCTCTTGGAATTTGCCATGGACCTCCGCCAGCGACTGGTGCGCCTTTTGGACCTCGCCTCTTCTCGCCATCAAGGGGCTCAGCCGGGTATGCGCCCTCAATTCCAGCGAGACGGCCTTCTGCTCTCGTGCGATTGCAATGGCCTTATGCAGGCATGCTTCCGCCTCGGGGTGGCTCGAATCGCTGGCTTCCCTGCTTCGAAAGAGCAGCTCACCTCTCCACCGCCAGCAGTCAGCCTCAAATGAGCGGTCTCCTGTGGTGAAGATGACTGATAACGCCTCATCGATGGCTGCCAGAGCTTCCGCGTAGGAACCACCGCGCGCCAGGGCGGATGCCAGGGTCTGCTGAAACTGGGGAATCACCAGTTCGGCCCCCGAGGCCCGCCAGTCCGCGATCGCCTCCCGAATCAGGTCAATTCCCTCATTGCCCTCCCTTTCTTGGTTGTTTGCCCATCCCAGCATGATCTTCCCCATCTCGAGAAAGATGGCTATGCCATGCTCCGAGCACAGTGCGACGGTCTGCTCCGCATATTTCCGGGTAGCAGCTGCGTCGTGCCGTGCGTGGTGCAACATCGCCGCGAACGCCAGCGCAACCGCCTGGCTGAAAGGCTGATTCAAGGCATTGGCCAGGGTTACACTCTTGTCGCTCCTCTCGACCGCCTGATCCGGTAGCCCAAGCATCCACAGGTCCCATGCCGAGAAAGCCAAGCTGGCAACCGCCGGATCATATCCGCCATACACGAAGGCCAGGGAATGATGTTTGGGCCGGTCGTACAGTTTCAGCGCCTCTTCGAGATGGTGCAGCGAGCGCTCGAAGTCTGCTGCCCAGAACAGGGTGTCGCCCAGGGCGTAATTCGCCTCCAGCAGCAGCGCCGTGTCCTTCGATTCCTCGGCCAGTTGAAGCATCTGCTGAGCCAGTTGCAGGGCCGTATCGACTTGCCCCTTGACCTCGTAGAAGTTCCACAAACCCCACAGTGCGGGAAAGAGATGCGGACTCTGGCCCAGTTCCGCAGACAACTGCCGAGCGCGTGTATAGGCCCGCTCGACCTCGGGATTGGCGAAGCCCTTGGTTGATACCAGAGCTGGTCCCAGAGTGATCTGGAGGGCGAGTTCCTTCTGCATTTTCACTGGCGACGCTGGCAGCTTGGTGAGCATATCGAGCCCCTTTCGCGCCAGTGCGGTAGCTTCCTGATTGGCGAAGACTCCAGCCGCGCGCTCGGCCGAAATTTTGAAGAATTCCGCGGCCTGAGCGAAATCGCGAGCTGACTCAAACAGCAGGGCCACCTGGTGCGCCACATTGGCCTGCGAGGTGGGATGAAGCAGCAAGAGAGCATTTGCCGTAGCAGCACTCAAGCCAGTACGGCGAGTTGGACTCACTGTGGCCCACAGCGCATTTTGATAGAGAGCATGCACGAAGCGTAGATGCAAGGTGAGTGTGCCGTCGGGAAACTCCTTCTCACCAATTCTCTCGACGAAGAAATGAGTGCGCTCGATATTTTCGAGACGCTCTTCCACTTCGGCCGCGTCGGCGGAGATCGCGGCCGCCAGGACGACCGAATGGAATTCCGTGCCTTCGATGCTGGCCGCCTGCAGCAGCCTGCGGTCCTGTTCGCTGAGGCTGTCGATTTTGCGCTGGATCATGCTACGAACCGATGCCGGAACTTCGCCTCCAATTTCCTCAACTGGCTGGGACAGGATCCATCGCCCCTGGTCCTGACCAATAATTTTCCGGTCCCGCAAGTCCCGCACCAGGTCCACCATGAACAACGGATTTCCTTCAGTGCGCTTCCAAAGCAATTCTACAAATGACGGAGGGAAGCGGTGCTCTGGAAACTCCAACGCCAGATAGCTCTCAACATCGGCCTTGGCGAGACAATCCAGGTCCAGTTCACGGGAAAGTCCTCGTGCTTCCAGCTCCAACCTGAGCTGATGCAGTGAATGCATACGCTCGACCATCTCACCTGGCCGATACGTAATTACAACCAGCAAGGGCAGCGATTCAAAGCGACTGGCGACGTATCCGAGCAGGTCAACCGTGGAAGTATCGATCCAGTGGACATCCTCCAGAACGAGAAGCAGTGGCCGATGGCGGCACAGTTCCTGCAGAAACGCGAAAAATTCCCGCTTCAATCTTTCCTGAGAGGTCGCTTTGGCGTCAGCAAGACGAATCAGAGAAGAGTCTTGCTGTTGAGCCGGAGCCAGTTCCAGGAACCAGCTCGGCGCCAGGGTTCTCATGATCCGGCTGGCGGAATCCCCGCTGGCCGAATGCAGCAGGCTGTCGAATGCTTCCAGCACCGGCAAGTACGCCTCGCCTTCGGCAAGACGCTCCGAGCACCGCCCACGGGCAATGTTGCAGGAAGGGCTGCCGTCCGTCAGTGAAGCGAGAAACTCTTCGACCAGGGTACTTTTGCCGATGCCCGCCTCGCCCGACACGCAGAGCAGCGAGCCCCGTCCCGCAGTAGCCCTGTTCAGCGCCACATGCAGTTCCTTTAGCTGTTGTCCACGACCGACGGTGTGCCGCTCGGTCGCCTTCAAGAAGATGGTTTCGATGTCCGAGGCAGGCGTGCGCAGACTGTCTAATACCTGCTCAACCTCAGCCGCAGTCGGGCGAAGCCGCGCGTCCTTCTGCAGCATTGAAAGTAGGAGCCGCTCCAACGCAGGCGGCACTCCAGGGTTAATTCGCGTCGGCAGAATTGGGTCCTGGGAGATGATCCCAGTCGCCGTGCTAAAAGGTGAGCTGCCCTGAAACGGATGTACTCCCGTTGCGCTTTGATACAGCACAAGGCCCATCGAGAAAACATCGGTGCCCCATTCCAAGGGCTCGGCCCGAGCTTGTTCCGGAGAAAAGTACTCGATGGTGCCCATCCAACTGCCTTCTTTTGTGATGCCCACCGATATCGTTTCTTCGTCCGGGCTGATACCTACTCGGGCCAGTCCGAAGTCCACCAGCTTCACGTAACCGTCGGAGCGAACCATGATGTTGTCAGGCTTAATGTCACGATGGATTATGCCTGCCTGGTGCGCCGTCTTCAGGGCGCGGGCCACCTGCAGACCGTAATCAATCACGGCAGCAAGGTCTATACTGCGCTTCAATCGGCTGCGCAGCGTCTCTCCCTGAATCCATTCCATCACGATGAACGGCCGGGACTCGTGCTCACCAATCTCGTGCACCGTCACGATGTTGGGATGATTCAGCGCGGAAGCCGCGCGCGCCTCGCGACGGAACCGCTCCAGGGCAACGGGGTCGTTGGCAATTGCTTCGGGCAGGAATTTGATGGCGACGATGCGGCCGAGCGTCGTGTCTTCGGCCTTATACACGACTCCCATCCCGCCCCCGCCCAAACGTTCCAGGATTCGATAATGAGAGACGATTTGGCCAATCATGAGGGTCGAATTCTATTGTATCCGGACAGCTAAGGAGGGATGCTCTGGCGAGGAGGTTCAGGCGGTTAGAGGTTCAAAACAGGAATTATGCCTAGCTCTTCAAAAAAGGGGTAGTGTCCTAATTTGCCTTTTGGCGTTAGGGCTAGGACTACTTTGCCTGATTCATTCCAGCCGAGCCCGCTGGTTTCCAAAATGGGCTTCCCATCAGAGTCTCGTACATATAACAAAATCTCGTTTCGCGTTCCTCTCTTTCTCGCACAAAGGGGTCGAAATAGCGGACGATTCCGCACAGCCAAAGGAATTTGGCTTTAGCGACGATGATTTCATCACGCTCCGCAGCATTGCGGATGAAAGCCTGAGGCGTCAACTTGGCTTCGTTTGGCCACGGTTTCGTACTTTGGGGAATGATATAGGGGTTTTGGTTCAGGGTGAGCGGAGCCATGTCATACAGGGCGGCAGAAGGAGGTATATCCCGCCTGTCGCCGACCTGCATCTCGAATTTAGCGGCAACTATCGTAGCTGGGCTGTTCCCGAAATTCTTCAAGAAGAAGATACAGTGCGTCAATCGTTGGCCACCAAACGGCATGGAATCAAGCGGTTGCAAGAATGGTTCCTGAATGTTATCCACCAACACCCAAGCGCGTTCACTGGCGGCGAGAATGTCGGCATTGCGCTCAGCGGCCTTCGCGCTGTCCCGGCCAGCTTGAGCAGCAATTTTGGTTTGTACCGATTGATACAAAATGACCCCTCCGGTAGCCGCTCCAACCAAGAACAGCAATATGCCGATAATTGGGGAGGCGTAATCAATCCAATCTCTCTTAACGTCAATCGGAGGGATTGCATTGATCGTTACCGATGGCTGAGTCTGCTGTACGGAGGGTGTTGCTGCCTGATCTTCGTTTTCGTGACCCCCGGCGTCTTCTTTGTTTTGAGCGGTCGGCGGCTGCTTGGCTGGAGTCTTGCCGGATTTGGCATGGTTTTCGGGGTTCTGGGCAGCATTAGCGCGTACTGGGGTGTCAACCAGCAGAATAAATGCTTGGCCGACCAGCAATACCATTGCCAGCATCAAACGGCTTTTCATAGCCATAAAATTGTAGCACAAAAACACTTGACAAGCGATAATTTATGCGCTACAGTAATTGCTGTAGGGAGATTGAATCCTATGGCAAACGTCCTGAATGCAGACAAGCAAATCGCAGTAATCAGCGCATTGGCGGAAGGCTCCAGTATCCGCTCAATCGAGCGCATGACGGGCGTTCACCGCGATACCGTGATGCGGCTTGGCGTCCGCGTAGGGCAAGGCTGCGCTGGACTGCTCGATAGCAAGATGCGCGACTTGCCATGTACTCGCTTAGAACTGGACGAAATTTGGGGATTCGTCGGCAAAAAGGACAAAAATGTCCGCCTGAATGAACCTCGGCCAGTCGGAAACGTTTGGACATTCTGCGCGATTGATGCAGAAACCAAACTTGTGCCAGCGTTCAAAGTTGGCGACCGTGGCATTGCTACCGCAAGAGCCTTTGTAAGCGACGTGGCCAGCCGGATGCGGAATCGGGTGCAAATCTCTACTGATGGCCTCAGAGCCTATGTGGAAGCGGTAGAGAATGCCTTTGGTTCGGAAGTAGACTACGCGCAGATCGTAAAAACCTACGGGCACGAAGAAGTGAGTGACAATCGCCGCTATAGCGCCCCTGAATTTGTTTCTTCCGAGAAGAAAGTCATTGCCGGGAATCCGAACGAGAGGCTCATCTCTACCAGCTACGTTGAGCGGCTGAATGCCACTACGCGCCTTCACATGCGGAGACTGACTCGCCTGACGCTGGCATTCAGTAAGAAGCGCGAGAATTTTGAGGCAGCGGTTGCGCTGCACTTCGCTTACTACAACTTCGTGAA
>JBKQKT010000246.1:0-4547 GCA_052147365.1 Candidatus Korobacteraceae bacterium
CTTGAAAGGCTCTCGCTGGAGGGCCGCGACATTTCCGAGGCCCTCAAGCTGTTGCCGGGATCGAGCATCGCGGCAGTAGACAGCCCGAGCAGCGGCGGTACCTATCTGGACTTTTCCACTGTCGCCAATGTGGGCAGTGCGGTGGGCAACGGGGTCGAAGTCAGCGGCGCGCCTTACCGCGGCGGCCAGGGTTACCTGCTCGATGGCGTCAACATTATCGATGTCGGGTGCAACTGCTATTCGATCGCCACTCCCAACCCGGACATGGTATCCGCGGTGCAGGTGCTGCAGAGCTTCGGCGCCGACCAGCCCAACGGACCGGCCGTAATCAGTGTGAGCAGCAAGAGCGGCGGAAACCAATTCCATGGCGAGGGGTACTTCTATGCGCGCAACCAGGTATTGAACTCAAACACATGGCTGAACAACCACAGCAAGTCCCCGAAGCAGCCCGGGGAGTGGTACTATCCCGGCGGCAACGGCGGCGGGCCGATCCCGATTCCACATTTTAAGGACAAGCTCTTCTTCTGGGCCGGATACGAATACGCCAAGCAGTTACTGCCGTCGAGCACGCCCTTCGAGTCGTACATTCCCAGCGCAGGCATGATGGCGGGCAACTTCACCTCCAGCGGCAGCGGCAACTCCGCGCTCTGCCCTGGTGGATTCGTCAAGGGCGCTACCAACTGGTGCGGCGACCCGACCGGATCGCTTGACGCCAACGGCAACGCCGTCAATCCTGCCGCCTTGGCTGTTGACCCGGGCGCGGCTGCGATCATGAAGCTGTTTCCGGCGGCCAATGCTGATCCGGCCACCACCCCCGGCAACTACAACTACGTGCATCCCTACTCGAATCCCCAGAACAGCTACACTTGGCGGGGCCGGGTGGACTACGCCATCAACGAAAACAACAAGGCCTTTATTACCTATCAGCAAGGCCACACTGTTTTCCAAACCCTGGCGCACATTTATTACAATCCTGGCTACGATGTTCCCTATCCCGGCGGTTCCCTCGACGAGCCCAATACATCGCGCGACATGACCGTGAACTATGTGAGCGTGATCCGGCCCACACTCACCAACGAGTTCGTCTTTGGCTGGGGCTGGGCCAATGGGCCGACCGCTCCCTCCGATCTGAGTAAAATGTACAAGACCGCACTCGGTTATCCCTACCAGACGATCTACAACAGCGCTTCACTGGTCGTGCCGTCGCTCAACGCCGCCGGTGCGCAGACGTTCCCCGACCTCTCCCAGCCGGCGTTTTTCAACGCCGCCGGCGAGTACCCCTTGAAAAAACAGTCACCGTCGTTTGCCGACAACGTAACCAAGGTATGGAAGACCCACACGATCAAGGTTGGAGGGTTCACCGAACTGGTAGGTAACGATCAGGGAGGTTATGAATATCCCAATGGCCAGCTCTACGTCGGCAACGGGCCGGCGCCGAACAAGGTCGTCGGCTCCACTGTTTCTCCGACCACGCTAATAGGAAGCACCAACCCCACGGCAAACCTGGTGCAGGGCATCGTCAGCGGCTTCGACCAGAACAGCTACGAGAACATTGGGGATGTTGCCAGCCGGACCACTTCGGTCTATGTCATGGACGACTGGAAATTCAACCGTCGCCTCACCCTGAACATTGGAATACGCTGGGATCACGTGGGACGCTGGTACGACCGCGAGGGTTTGGGCATGGCCGTCTGGTATCCACAACTGTTCGCGCAGGACGTCGCGGAAAACCAGACCGCCAAGTCAATGGTGGTTGAAGATCCAGGCGTACGCTGGTTGGGCATCGATTCGGGTATTCCAAATGGCGGTTCGCCGACCCGGCTGGCCTGGACGACGCCACGTCTCGGTTTTGCTTACGACTTGCAAGGCCAGGGCCAGACCGTCATCCGCGGCGGCTGGGGCGAATATGTGTGGAACGATACGCCCCCCGGCGCGCTAAATACGTCGCAGAACGTGGTGAACTACAGCTCGCCCGGCAGTCAGGACATCACGCTTGCCCAGGTTCCGCTGCAGACCGTGCCGGGCAACAGCATGCCCGCCGGCGGCGTTTCGGCCATGGCTTACAACGACTGGCAGGATCCTTTGACGTATTCGTGGAATTTGACGATTGACCGGCAGTTGCCTTGGGGGAGCATGCTGGAAGTGGCCTATGTGGGAAACAGCACGCACCATGAGCTCCTGGGCGAGGAGGTTGGCGGAGCAGGCGGCGTCGCCAGCGGCGGGTTTGTCAACCAAAACAAAATTCCGCTCGGCGGCTTGTTCAAGCCGGACCCGGTTACCGGCGCGCCCGCCCCGAAGGATCCTGAAAACAACTCCACGTTTAACGTCGAGGATTACGAACCGTACTCTGGGTGCACTGCCAGCGGCGGCTGCTATGGCTACGGCACCAACGGCATTACCGTGGGAACCCACACCGGCTATGGCAACTATAACGGTCTGCAGATTGCCTGGCTCAAACAGCGGGGACGCGCCTCCTGGGACTTCAACTACACGTGGTCGAAGGCGCTGGGCATCCTCGAAACCACCTTCGATGCGTTCAACCTGCGCAACAACTACGGAGTTCTCGATATCGACAAACCGCAGGTGTTCAACGCATCCTATGCCTACAGCATCGGGACCGTTTACCACGGAGGCGAAAAGTTGCTGAGCGGCCTCGCCAACGGTTGGAATGCTTCCGGCACCACAACCATCCAGGAGGGCGGAACCCTGCAGGGCAACGGCAACCTGGGCCTCAGCATCCAGGAGCCCAGCGGCGACGGCAACAATACGTCGGGGAATTACGAAAATCTGAGCACAAGGACGTACTTCGGGACAGATGCGGACTCGATTCTGCCGATTACCACCTGCAGTCCCAGGAGCCACTTGCAGTCGCACCAGTTAATGAATCTCTCCTGCTTCTCAGCGCCCACCGTGGGCACGCAAGGTGACCGAGTGATTCGGCCTTATCTGAGAGGGCCGATCTACGACGACTCCGACCTCAGCATTTACAAAACCTTCAACATTACTGAACGGCAGAACGTGCAGGTCCGGGCCTCGGCCTTCGATTTCATGAACCATTCGCTGTGGGGCAGCACCGGCGGCAACCTTCTTTCGCCGTATTTTTCAACGGCGGACGGAGGGCACTCTTTCACACCCAACACGAAGGTCTACGACAGCGACGGCGTGAGCCTGACCGGAACTTGTGGCGCGGGCTCCAACGTCTGGGGTTGCGAGAACCAGAAGGCTCCGTTCTCTGGGGCTGGCTACGCCCGGATTATCGAGCTTTCGGCGAAGTATAACTTCTGATTGGCGTCCTTTTTTGCAGCCATGGGAAAGGCACTCGCCTATCCCATGGCTGTTTTTGCCAATATCCGTTCGATAATAAGGGGATCACGCATTTTAGGCGCTTACGTGAAGCAGACCGGGCATCGCGATTCGTCGTGACAGCCGCGCCGGAGAGGCCGTACTGAAGAGACAAGCGCTTGGTTATGCCCATGCCGGCCAAATTCGCAGCGGTTCTTCTCCTTGGTGGAGTTCTCGTCTCCTGCGCCGCCGCGCAGATCGATGTGGATGGCCAACCGAACGTCGGCGCAATCCTTCAGCGGCATTACGACGCCGCACAGAACTTTCAGCAGCAGAGAAATCTGGCGCAGGCCGCTGCGGAATACCGGCTCTTGATCGGCGATTCGCTGGCGGAGCTGGCCCTGGGTGAGGCCAACCTCGCTGAGTACACGAAGGCAGCTCCTTACTTCGACGGCGCACTGGCGCTAGAGCCGAACTCATCCGAAATCCGCCTGGCATACGCTCGCGCGGCCATGGACGCCGACGATCTGGATCATGCTCAAACCCTGGCCCGGCAACTGCTGATAGAAGAAGTCGGAAACCCCAAAGGTCTGGCGGCGGCCCATGAGGTGCTGGGCGGCACGCTGCTGAAGATGAATGAGGATCCGCGGGCCAGGCAGGAGCTGGAAGCGGCCGTCGGGCTCGACCCCAGCTTCGACAACACCTACAATCTCGCGGTTGCGTGCCTCGACATGGACGACGAGAAGTGCGCGGACAAGCTCTTTACCGGCATGGAAGGCACTTACGGCGATACGCCGGCCCTCCACCTGCAATTCGGCCTCGCTTGGGGCCAGTCGGATTTTGGGCCCCGCGCGGAGGAGGAATTCAAAAAGGTCATCGCCGAGGATCCGAAATTTCCGGAGGCGCATTACTGCCTGGCGGCGACCTATCGGGATGAACATGAAACTGCCAAGGCGCCGCTGGTAGAAAAAGAGCTCAAAGAGGATCTCGCCATCACGCCGGGGGATTTCCTCGCCTGGGCGGCCCTGGGCAAGCTGGCCGAGAGCCAGCAGAACTATGCCGCCGCGGCGAAATACCTCGGCCAGGCCATTCGCCTGAATCCCGGGAACCCCGACGCCTGGCTGTACCAGGGACAGATGGACTACGGTCTGAAGGAGTGGGCGGCGGCGGAAAAGTCGCTGCGCCAAACCATCCAGCTCACCACGGATCCGTCGCGCAACCGCTATCAGATTCGGGATGCTCATTATCTACTGGGCCGAATCCTG
>JBKQKT010000247.1:0-5105 GCA_052147365.1 Candidatus Korobacteraceae bacterium
CCGTAGTATTGAACTAGTTCTGCCATTTAAGCCTTCAGCACTCAGCCGTCAGCATTCCGCCAACGTCAGCATGCATACCCTTTCAAAAATTCTGCGGTGCCGGTCCTCCTCAAACCTGCGACCTGACACCTTGAGACTTTGTCTGCTACGCGAACACTTTCGCTTCCGGTTTCTGCGCGTCATGCGGATGTTTGTCGCCGCGGTAAACCTTCAGCTTGGTAAACATCTGCTTACCCAGCTTATTCTTGGGAAGCATGCGCGACACTGCGTCTTCAATGATCAACTCCGGCTTGCGCACCATGCGCTTCTTCATTTCTTCCCCGCGAATTCCGCCGGGATACCCCGTGTAATGATGATAGACCTTCTGGTCAGCCTTCATCCCGGTCACTTTGACCTTGTCGGCGTTGATAATGACCACATGGTCGCCAGTGTCGATGAACGGAGTGTACTTGGGGCTCTCTTTGCCCATTAAAATGCGGGCCACGCGCGAGGCCAGCCGTCCGAGCGGAAGCCCGGTCGCATCTACCACAAACCACTTACGCGCAATATCTCCCTCTTTTGGGAAATAGGTTGACATCGGAAATTCTCCCAGAGCTTAAAGAACGTTATGAAGACCGCTGAGCGCCCTAATCCAAAGCCGTAACAAGGATCTATCCACGCAGAACGCGCGCTAGGTGTTCCAGGCGGGCAGCCGCAGGACTTCCAATTCCAAAGAGAATATAGGATAGCCCAGCCCCAACATCCTTGTCAACGAAAGATGCTGACCATGCAAGTACTTGCGGCCAGCGCACGCGGTGGCCAGCGCACCGTAGAATGAATATCTTAGCATCACCAAGCCCAAGAGCTTCCAGTGCCCCAGGTTCGCGCCTGTCCTCTGAGCGCTAACCTGGGAAGGAACTGCCCATGTCTCCTGAATGGCGGCTATGACTGAACTCGATAATCTCCGCGTAGTGCTCGTCGCAGCGCGCAACCCGCTGAACATTGGGGCCGCCGCTCGGGCCATGAGCAACTTCGGAGTCCGACCCTTGCGCGTGGTCAATCCCTACGAATTGGCATTCCGCGAGGCGCGCTCAGCGGTAGGCGCCTCCGAACTCCTGGCCCAGGCCGAAGAATACGACTCCCTGGCTGAAGCGGTAGCGGACTGCAGCCTGGTGGTAGGAACGACCGTTGCCGGCCGGCGGGAATTACAACATCCGCTCTATCGGCTGGACCAGGCCGGTAGTACGATCAAGCGCCAACTCGCCGTCGGATCTGTAGCATTACTGTTCGGCTCGGAAAGATTCGGCTTGTCCAATGAAGAAATGAGCCACTGTCATTGGATGATGCGGATTCCCACTCGCGAAGAACATGGCTCCATGAATCTTGGCCAGGCGGTCGCCGTCTGTCTGTACGAATTGGTCCGAGGGAGGAAGCGGTCATTGCCAGAGCTCAAGGCCAAGCCAGAGAAACCTCCCGCCAAGTCGGCAGAAGTGGAGCGGCTGACCAAGGTCCTGTTCGAGGTTCTCACTGTCTCCGGATACATCAAGCCGCGAATTGTGGAGGGCGAAGAAAAGTTGCGGAGGCTGGTCCGCCGCCTGAATTTGAATGCCAATGACGCCGAGGTCTTATTAGGAATGCTGCGGCAGGTCGCCTGGAAGCTACGCGCAACCGAAAATGACAGTGAATAGTCTCAACAATTTCAGTTGTTAAGTGTCAACTGGTTCCGCTGTTAAGCGTCGACTGGATCAGCGCCCCAACCATTCATCAGAGCCCGCTTCGCCCATTCAACATCCGCTCCAACTCTTCGATGATTGCTGTCGGATCACTCCCCACACATCTGCTCGCTAACGCTTGCCGCCGCCGAGAGTCGAAATACTAACCGCGGATATGGGTTTTCGTCATTGAGGTGGCGACATGCGCACGTTACTGGACACCTTCGCGCAGACCTTACAGACTCTGTGGGCGCACAAACTGCGATCGTTTCTTACCATGTTTGGAATCGCCTGGGGCGTTGGTTCCCTGCTGCTGTTGGCCGGGGTCGGGGAGGGCTTCCGGAACGGCAATCGCAAGCAACTCGAAACCTTTGGCAAGAACATCATTTTCTTTTTCGGTGGTCGCGCGCCCGCCGTCGAGGGCAGTTTCAATTCCATGAGGTGGTTCAACCTGACCTACGACGATTACCTCGCCATCAAGAACGAATCGAAACTCGCGCTCAATATTTCGCCCCTGATTGCGCGCGACGACATCCGCGCGGTCAGCGATTACACCAGCACCAACGGCCAGGTCTCGGGCGTGCCGCCAATCTACAGCCAGGTGCGGACCATCCCGCTGGCGGTTGGGCGCTGGATCAACGACGACGACAACGACCAGCGGCGCCGGGTGTGCATTCTGGGCCGGGAAATGACGCGCAATATGTTCCCCGGGCGTCCCGCAGTCGGCAACACCATCCTGCTCAATGGCGTCCGCTTCCAGGTGATCGGCGTGCTCAACATGATCGGTCATGAGGAGCAGAACGCGACGAACGTCCGCATTTTTGTTCCGTTCAACACCATGCGCGAACTGTTTCCGCTAATCGGCGACAATTCGAAAGAAGGCAATGCGATTTCATTTATCAATTATCAGCCGCGCAGTTTTGACGAGAACGAAGCGGCGAAGGATGAGTTGCACCGGATCGTCGCGCGCAATCACGGCGGCTTTGATCCGAAAGGCGGCGATATCTGGGAAGAATGGGACACGGTCAAGAATCAGAAGACCATGGGCAAGATCTTCACCGCCATGGACTGGTTTCTCGGCGGAGTCGGCCTCGTGACCCTGGCTCTGGGCGCAATTGGCATCGTGAACATCATGCTGGTCGCGGTAACCGAACGCACCCGCGAGATCGGCTTGCGCAAGGCTCTGGGCGCAACGAATGGCAGCATTCTCTTTCAGTTTTTTCTTGAGGGCGCGTCCCTCACGCTGCTCAGCGGCGGCATCGGAGTTGGCGGCGCAATGCTCGTCATCCACTTGCTCGCGGGAGTGCAACTTCCGCAGGGCTTTGACACGCCGCGCATCGTGCCCCTATCGGCAATTGGCGCAGTGCTCTCGCTGGCACTGGCCGGCATCACCGCCGGTCTTTATCCGGCCAGAAAAGCGGCGATGCTCGAACCTGTAGAAGCTTTGCGCCAGGAGTAAAGGAGTAAAGCAAAGCTATCTCCGGAATCGCTCCGGGAAGCGCGCGGATTCAGCCGGGCCCCCTGGGAGCCAATCAATACTAGGGCTTTAGCCCTGAGGATTTTGTCATGACCAACGATTTGCTGAAAGAAGCTTACGGCGCGATGCAGCACAATCGCCGCCGGACAACTCTGACCATGATGGGTATGGCGTGGGGAATTGCCACGGTCGTCATCCTGCTGGCCTTCGGATCGGGATTCGAGCGCGCCATCAACCTGATTTTCAGCTCATGGGGCACCGACGTGATCGGAGCGTTTCCCGGACGGACGTCCTTGCAGGCGGGCGGTGCGAAAGCGGGTGCTGAAGTCCGGCTGAAGCTCGCCGACGTGGACTACATTCGCAATGAAGTGCCGATGGTGAAAGGCGTCACCCCAATTTTCGACAAGAATGGCGCGACCATTCAACACGATACTCGAACCTTTACCAATCTTTTTATGACGGGTGTCTACCCCGTATACGAGCGTATTCGCGGCTTTGAAGTTGCCAGTGGTCGCGGCCTGAGTGAGCAGGATCTATTGGAGCATGCCCGCGTCGCGGTGATCGGTGACGAGGCGAAGCGGAGACTCTTTTCCGGGGAACAAGCCCTGGGACAGAGCATCAGGATCAACGGCGTCAGCTTTCGGGTGATCGGCATTTATCAGCACAAAGTGCAAGGCGGCGACAACAACGACAACACCATGGTGGTTATCCCCTTCACCGCGATGGGCGATCTCTACGATACACAGTACATCACCGGCATTTTCATGGACTATGAGGGGCAGGACCATCAGCAACTGGCGCGTGTGGTGCGGAGTGTGCTTGCCGGCCATCATTACTTCCGTCCGGATGATCGCCGGGCCGTTTTCATCGCAGACTTCAAGCAGGACTATGACGAGTTCACCGTCGTAACCTCGGCGCTCAAAGTACTGCTCGCCTTCATTGGTGCGCTGACCTTGGGAATCGGCGGCATAGGGCTCATGAACATCATGCTCGTCTCCGTGCAGCAGCGAACCCGCGAGATTGGCGTGGAGAAGGCGCTGGGAGCGCAGAAGAGCCACATCCTTTTTCAATTTCTCGCGGAAGCGCTGGCCATCACCTTCGCCGGAGGACTGGCAGGGATCGGGATCGCTTATCTGATCTCGTGGGGAGTGGGAGCGCTCCCACTGATGAGCGCCTTCGGCGATAACCTGCAGGCTGGCGATATCCACCTGCATATCAACCTGATCACATTGGCGGTCGCTACCGGCATTCTTGCCGCGGTCGGTGTGCTGAGCGGGATGGTACCCGCGATCAGGGCAGCGCGACTGGATCCGATTGAAAGTCTGCGCTACGAATAGGACTGCCGCGCCCGCTGCCTAGAATCTGCAATGACTCTGCCTATCACCAGCAAGGTCATGAGAGTAATCACGCCCAACGACATGACACAGTAGATGCACCAGACTCCCAACACCATGGATTCCACATCCGCCAGGTGCACGGCAAATGTAAAAGCCACCGTCACCAGCGGCAGCATCCACGGGTAGGCTCTTCCGAAGGCCAGCGCACCGAGCAGGAGGTAACCCACGATGCCGATAACGGCCACTGGAATCCCATGAAGCATGGCGTAAGGACTGTGGTTCACGATTCCGCAATCCCAGCGCTCATTGATGCTGCACGGCGAGGCGTCGGTGCGGTAATGCTCGCGCAACGCGAGCGAAGAAACAATAATTCCGGCAACCGCCAGCACAATCAGCAGCCATCTCATGCAGATCTCCAGGGTCAAAGTAAATTACGTTGATAAGGCGAAGAACTATTATCCACGATTACCTCCATCAATCGTGGTAACGCCGTTCTCCAGCCGGAATCGGAACACTCAGCCGATTCTGTGGCGCCGGCAAGGGACAGGTCGCATAAGCAGTGAAGGCACAGGGCGGATTCACCAGCCGATTGAAATCGAG
>JBKQKT010000248.1:0-5238 GCA_052147365.1 Candidatus Korobacteraceae bacterium
CTCACGACACCGGCCGTCCAAGACCGTGACCCGCGGCGAATGACCGAGGGCACCCGCAGGAGCAATATAAGAGCTAGGCAGGCTGCGGTGATCAAAAGGTGTTGCGCGTAGGGCTGGAGACCATCGAAGTCAGCCGCAAACGGCGCAATGGCACGCTTGACGAAAGCTCTAAATGTGAGATCGTCCGCTACTAACCGAAAGAATGCTGCGAGAACTGCCCCCAGCGCCGCAGACCTCAGTATGGCTGGATACTCTTCCAGAAGGTATGCCTCGAAGCGACCTTTGAAGACACCGTGCTGTCGCTTGCTCATCGGCTGGTCCGTTGCGCGAATGTTAACGGCGGAATCGTTATGGGTCAACTTACCCTGGTAGGGTCGACGGCCTGGGCCTGGTTCTCGTCAGCCGAGCAGGGATGCGAGTGCGCGGAAGAATTCCGCCGGCGTCGCGATCCGCAACCCCATTCGGTGGGCCAGGGCGGGCGTGAAGTGCTTGGTGTTGTGGGTCAGCAGCCAGTCGGGCTTGCTGGCCATAGCCGACAGAAGTATAGGCACATCGGCGATATGCCGGATCAGATGACGCTGCGACCGGACACTGTCTGCGGGCGGATAGGGTACCAGTTGAGGCTTGGTCAGCGTAGTCCCCACGGTCGCGTCCGTCTTTTGAACGCCAACCCTTCGACAAGCTCAGGGCAGGCTCTGGGCAGAGAAAGCTGACTCCCAGTCGCGCTCCGCGCGACGCAAGGTGATAGCCCCGGCCTTCAGGCCGGGGTGGGCGGGTTATGAAAACCTGAGTGCCCCGGGCACGACAGACCTTACCCGAAGATGAGTCGCGGGTCGAACTCAATTCGCGACTGGCGCAACAGCGTCAGGAACTCCTGCTCGAAGGTCCACCTGCGATGGTGCTCTTCCTGGCCGGCAATGTATGCGATGACCGCCTGCCGCCGCGACTCACTGACGCTGAACGCTCCGTAACCGCGTTGCCAAGCGAATCGCTTCGAGTTTTCGTTAAGCCAACGCGACGAATTTCCTTTGAGGTCCTGCACTGCCTTGGCCAATGGCATGGCTGGAGGAAGGGCAAGCAGCACGTGAAGATGGTTTCGTGTGCCTCCAATGGCCAACAGGGCAATGTTCTTTCCACGAGCAATGCCAGTCAGGTATTGCCGTAGTCTCTCCGGTTCAGGGATGAGGTCGGCGCGATCTTTGGTGCTGAACACGCAATGCACCAGGTTGCACGCAAGGGTGTGCATGCGGAAAGGGTAGATCGACCGGCGATGGATCGGCGGTGATGCGCCTCACACCTGTCGGTGCCGTGCCCGGGGGCACTCGGAATTCCTGGTTACGCGCACCCCGCCCTGAAGGGCGGGGCTATCACCTATCGTCGCGCAAGCGCGACGGAATTCTCGCGGATCACGAAATGCGGCTATATCATCAGAGGATTCGGTGGACTTGGCGGCCTGGTGCCCGCTCGCGTCCCTCTTCTGGACGCTAACCGAGGCAGCCCTTTCCTGGCGACAAGCTGAGGGTCTTACTCTTGCGCTGGAAACAGGTAGCTGGCCAGCATCTTCTTCATTTCGGCGATGACGCGGTCGCGGTCCTCGCGCGCGGGCTGCTCGTAGGCATAGGCGATGAGCCGCTCGCCGGCTTCGCTCACGATGCGCAGCTTGAGATCGAGTTCGGCGGTATCGGCTGCGCCCAACTGCTCCAGCATGAAGCGCTTCAGCAGGGCAGTCACGCCGGCGTGGGGCGACACCTGGCGCTCTCGGGTGGCGGCGCTGATGTGACGGCCAAAGGAAAGCGCGCGGAAGTCGGGATGCGCGTCGAGATAGGCGATGTAGGCGTCGATGATGGCATCGAGGATGACCGCCGGCCGCGGCAACTCCAGATGGGCAAACTTGCCGGCGACCGTCTTCAGCACCGTGCCGACCAGCGACGCGCGGAACTGCTCGACGTGCCGCACCGCGATGGCGTCAATGATGGCCTGCTTGTCAGGGAAGAAGCGGTAGAGCGCGCCGACCGACACCCCGGCTTCGGCGGCGACACGCGTGGTGGTGACGTCGTCCAGAGGCGCCTGCTCGAGCAGGGAACTGGCGGCGTCGAGTACACGCTGGATGGTTCGATGGCTGCGGGATTGGAGCGGAAGACGGCGGGGGGCGGCAGGCGTTTCGCTCTCGAGGTGCGGCGTATCTTGTTGGTTCTTAACGGGCATGTGGGTGCAATCTTAAGTTGCGGGGTGTTTCGGTGGTTCTAATGTCGGCATCCTCTGGGCTCAATCTCACGCTGCCGCGGATTTCATGCTCATTAAACCATCATCTTCGGGCTAGCTGCGGCGTATCGCGTTGGTTCTAAAGCAGCGTACTTGACGCAATATGTTGCGCATTTTCAATCGGATGGCGCGTGGCGGCATTGACATCATCGCACAGATGATGTAAAAGCGAAAGAGAATTCGCGTTCGTGTTCCACGTGGAACAATGAGGTAATCCGCATGGCTGTTCCGGTTTCTCAGATGTGGACGGTCGCCACTTACGTCCTGAAGCAAAAGATAGCGCGCCGCAAGCGCTATCCGCTGGTTCTAATGTTGGAGCCGCTCTTCCGTTGCAACCTGGCCTGCGCTGGCTGTGGCAAGATCCAGTATCCCGGGCACGTGCTCCGCCAGCAGCTCTCGGTGGAGGAGTGCCTGCGCGCGGTGGACGAGTGTGGCGCGCCCGTGGTCTCCATACCAGGCGGAGAGCCACTACTACATCCTCAGATTGCCGAGATCGTCGCTGGACTCATCGCGCGGAGGAAGTACATCTACCTGTGCACGAACGCGCTGCTGCTCAAGCAAAAGCTCCATCTGTTCCGGCCGAGCAAGTATCTAACCTTCTCCGTCCACCTCGACGGCGAGCGCGAGCAGCACGACTTTTCCGTCTGCCTCGAGGGCGGCTACGACAAGGCGATGGAAGGTATGAAGGAGGCGCTGCAGCTCGGATTCCGCGTGACCACCAACACCACGCTCTTCGACGGCGCCGACCCCAACAGTGTGCGCGCCTTTTTCGACGAGATGATGGACCTCGGTCTCGAGGGCATGATGCTCTCGCCCGGCTACTCCTACGAGAAGGCCCCCGACCAGCAGCACTTCCTGGGACGCGATCGCACCCGCCGGCTCTTCCGCGCGATGCTGTCGAACCGCAAGAAGAAGTGGGTATTCAACCAGTCGCCACTGTTCCTGGAATTTCTCATGGGCAAGCGCGACTACCCATGCACCCCGTGGGGCATGCCGACCTTCAACCTCTTCGGCTGGCAGAAGCCCTGCTATCTTCTGCAGGACGGCTACGCCGACACCTTCGACGAGCTGATGCGCGAAACCGACTGGGACAAGTACGGCTTCGAGTCCGGCAATCCTAAGTGCGCCAACTGTATGGTGCACAGCGGATACGAAGCCTCAGCGGTCAACGACACCTTCGGCTCGCTCCGCGGATTCTGGGCCACTGTGCGCGCCACCTTCTCGTCAAGTTACAAAGATGATGAAGCGCTCGCCATGCTCAACGAGACCGTGCGCCCCGCCCATGCCTACAACCCGCTGGTGCAGATTGGGGAGCCCGCCACGTCGTCGAGAGCAGGCAACTAGCAACAATGGTCCACGCCGACATTGGGCGGAATTCCCATTTTGGGAATTTCCGAAGCGTTCCTCTACGACCGGACCCACGTTAGCAGGCAAGAAAGAAGCACGCGGTACACCTCACCGAGCCTCGCTTATTGGTTTAGCTCAGAACACAGCCTTCGCCAGCACCAATCCAATAACCACTGACGATATGGTTGCTACCAGTCCGGGGCGCATGAAACTGTGGTTCAGCAGATATTTTCCAATCCTTGTTGTTCCGGTCTGGTCAAATGAAACCGCAGCTAGTACCGTGCCGTAGGTAGGCAGGAAGAAGACGCTATTTGCAGCAAGGTAAAACGCAACCAGATGAGATGTCTGCAGGTCCAGGGCCAAGCCTAACGGCATAAATATAACGACCGTTGCCGCGGCACTAAAAAGCAGGTTAGACAAAATGAACAGGCCGGTGGCAAACATCCAGGGATAATGACGGATCAGGTCCGAGAGGCCGCTGACGATGGCGACCCGATTGCCTTCGAAGAAAGAGGAGCCCAGCCAGGAAACCCCGGCGATCGATATCACCGCGACAATCCCTCCTCGCATGATGCTTCCCTTCAGCGCCGCTTCGGGGGAAGCTTTGAACACAATCATCATGACTCCAGCAGCCGCAAACATGATGATCATGATCACCATTCCCATGCTCACCTGGTCGGAATCGATGATGCCGTTTTGCACGGTCTCGTACGCCGGACGAAGCCAGGGAAAGATGCCGATCACCACAATCGCAATGATGGCCACGAGGAAGAGAATTGTCGAACCCGAAGCGTTGAATAATTCCCCCCCTTTCAGCACAGGCACCGGTTGAGGAGGCTTCAGTTCGCCGGTTGCCAGGCGACGTTGATATTCGGGATCCTCGCTTAGGTTCTTTCCACGCCATGCCACGGAGAGAGCGCCGATTAGGACGCCGATTAACGACGAAGGAATCGTGACAGCGAGTAGTTTGGGCAGCGAGACATCGCGGGCCGCCAGAAGGCCCACCATTGCCACTGTGGCGGCCGAGATGGGAGAAGCAATCACCCCCAGAAACCCTGCAATAACGCTGATTGACATTGGCCGTTCCGGCCTGACATTTGCTTTTCGAGACACCTCGGCGATGACAGGAAGAAGTGCGTAGATTACATGATTTGTGCCGGCCGCAAGAATCAGGAGATACGTGACCACCGGAGCGACGAAGGTGATGTAGCGGGGGTGCTTCCGCATCACCTTTTCAGCGATGCCTACCAGGTAATCGAGCCCTCCCGCGGCCTGCATCGTCGCCAGAGCGGTGATGACCGCTATGATCATACCAATCACGATTTGTGGAGGCCCTCCAGGCGGTTCCCTGAAGCCGAACACAAGAATGAGCAGGCCAATGCCGGATACCGTGCCGAGGGCGATTCCTCCCAGCCGTGCTCCAATCAGAATGCAGGCCAGGAGAATGCAAAGTTCGACCCAAATCATGACTCTCCGTCCTTGAGGCGGCGCGGGCGAGTGCAAGCATCTACGCTAGTAAGTCTGAAATAACTGTTGGATCTCCGCTGTGTTGCGCGGTTTCAACAATGCCAGCATCAGCAGGATCCTCGCCTTTTGCGGATTCAGTTCATCAGAAGCCACAAAGCCCAG
>JBKQKT010000249.1:0-2925 GCA_052147365.1 Candidatus Korobacteraceae bacterium
GGGGCGCTAGAACCTTCATTGTCATGGATCCCGATGGAAATCTCATTCTCTTTGCCGGCCCGGCCGAGTGAGGTGCCTGGCTGCGAAAGGCCTGTAACGGGTTGGGAGTGGTATTTCAAATTGAGACACTACCAGCCTCTGCGATTGGCTTTGCCGGGAATGCCTTCTTGCTATCATGCTAATATGACTTCATGCCTTCAATTCATACATAAAATCGGCCTTTTGCTGTCCTTTATCGCCCGTAAGTCCTTATGTAACTATTGGATACGCGTAAGCCGCTTAGAATCTATTTCTTGCAAGGATTCGTTCCTAAGTTATTGATTCTACTACGGTGCCGAGGGAGAGGTATGGCGAGCCGGCCCTCTAAACGATGAGATGATCTGAATAATGGTTGTTGCTTGATCGCGACGCCTTCACAACTTCCCCAGCGCAGATTTTTCCCGCAACTTTTATCGTCGTACCCGTTCTATTTCAGTAACCCCCAAACCGTGCAAAACGACAGCCGCAACACCTTGCCATTTAGCGGGTTTACACTGATACCAGTCGCAGTGCTCTCCCAGGGCTGCGAAGGGTGGCGCCGTCGCGATCGAGATGGAAGCTCAGGTCCGAGGCGAGAGGACATAACATGAGATTTCAGCGGCAGTTTGGATGGTTGTTGGCATCCCTGCTGGTGGTAGGAATGTCCGCGGGTAGCGTCCTGGCGCAGGACCAGGGCCAGGACAACGCGCCGGTGATGCAATATCCCGAATCCGCAGGCAATGTTCCTGCGCAGTATCCGGACAGTGGAAATAACGCCCCTCCGCAGCAGTATCCGAGCGCGCAGCAGTATCCGAACGGCGGAAGCGCGGGTGCACCTCAGTACCCGAATCAGGGAAATGGTCCCGGTCAAATTCCGCCGCAGGACCCTTCAGGACGCGTGGCGCGCCTGCAATACAGCTCGGGTGAGGTTTCCATGCAGCCTGGCGGAGTGAACGACTGGGTCGCTGCCAGCCTGAATCGCCCGCTGACGACTGCCGACCGCGTCTGGACCGACAAGAACTCGCGCGCCGAGCTGAACGTCGGCGACGGCTTTATCCGTATGAGTTCGGAAACCAGCGTTACGCTGACCAACGTCAGCGACAGCACGGTGCAGGTTGAGCTCGACCAGGGCGTTCTGGAAGTCACGGTGAAGCACCTGGAGAAGGGCGAGATCTACGAGATTGATACGCCGAACTTCGCCTTCACGGTGATGAAGACGGGCGTTTACCGGTTTGATGTGCATCCTAATGACGACCAGAGCTGGGTAACGGTGAGCAGCGGTTCGGGCGAGGCGACTGGCAAAGGGCCAGCCGTGAAGGTGAAGTCCGGCGAGCAGGTCCGCTTCAGCAACGGTGAATCGTTGCAGCACGTCGCCTATAGCGCGCCCGTTCCCGATGGCTTCGACGATTGGGCGCAGGTGCGCGACAAGCGGCTGGACAGTTCCCTGTCGGCGCGCTACGTTTCGCCGGGCGTAATCGGCTATCAAGACCTCGATGCAAATGGTTCGTGGCAGAACGCGGCTCCCTACGGTCCGGTCTGGACGCCGAACTCGGTGCCTGCGGGCTGGGCGCCTTATCGTTATGGGCATTGGGTGTGGATTGCGCCCTGGGGCTGGACCTGGGTCGATGACGCGCCTTGGGGGTTCGCTCCCTTCCACTACGGCCGCTGGGTGTACTGGAACAATGCGTGGGCCTGGGCTCCGGGACCGCTTGGTTATTGGAACCCGTACTATGCGCCCGCCTTGGTGGGCTGGATTGGCGGAGCCGGTTTCGGAGTTGGCTTCGGCTGGGGCTGGGGCGGCTTTGGTATTGGCATAGGCTTTGGCTGGTTCCCGCTAGGCTGGGGCGCACCGTACTATCCGCACTATTGTGGATGGGGATATGGTGGCTGGTATCATGGCGGCGGCTGGGTGAGTTCCGGTTATCTGCATAATGTCAACGTTACCAATACGCACATCAACAACGTCAACAATATAACTAACAACTACTACCACAACAATTTCGCGGGCGTTGCCGGCAATCGCACGGTGCCCAATGCGGTGACCGCAGCGCCGAAGTCAGCGTTCACGTCAGGGGCCGCGATCAACAAGGTGGGTACGGTCGTGCCCAAGTCTGGCGTGAATAGTGGACAGTTGATGCATACGGCGGACGTGAATCCGACGCGTCAATCGGTGCTTGGCAACAGCCCGACTCGCACTGCGCCTCCTGCAGCGGCGGCTGGCCGGAGTGTTGTGACTCATGCAACGCCTCCAACCGGCCCGGCTCGCTTCGGGGGAACTCAGCCGGCTAACGCGCACGGCAATGCCGGCTCGGCAACACAGGCCAACGTGAACGGAGCGCATGGCACCAATGCAGTACAGGGTACCAACGCAGCTCATGCCCCGAATGCAGGGTCCAGCGTGAACACGGCCCACACGCCTAATGCTGGAGCGGGCGCGAATGCGGCGTCGGCTACGCACAACGTTCCGCGTCCACCTTCTGCGGGTGGAACGGTGAACGGTCAGGCGACCAATCAACAAGTTGCGCGATCGAACGTTCCCTCGAACCCGGCGGCGCACAACGTACCTCGGCCACCGGCGAACTACAGCTACCACGCCCCAAGTGGAACGCCGCAGCAGTCGGCTCCATCGCACCAGTCAACTCCGTCACAACATGCGACGCCGCAGGGCAACTCGCACGGCAGCGGCGGCAGCAACGGCAGCTCGCATGGCAATGGCAATTCGTCCGGAGCCTCCCGAGCCTACGGATCGGCGCGGCCTCCCGCGAACTACAGCTATCACGCCGCTCCGGCTTACTCGGGCTCTTCGTCGTACGCCGCTGGGCGTTCCGGCGTCAGCCCGTACAGCGCAAGCCGCGGTTATTCGGCCAGTCCGAACTACGGCTCAAGCCGGAGCTACGGATCAAGTCC
>JBKQKT010000250.1:0-2597 GCA_052147365.1 Candidatus Korobacteraceae bacterium
GATACTGCGGCTTTGAGGGCAGCAGTTGAACCTTCAGTTCGTGCTGCGTTGGGGGCACCGTCAGGCTCTTGGAGCCCTGGTAGAGCGTGTTGCCGCGGATGAACACCGCTCCCACATAGAAGTTCGGCGCATACTCCGGCTTCACAGGAACATCCACCGTGATGCTCCCCGCGGCGCTTTTAATCACCTGCCCGAAATAGAGGCCCTGGCCTTCCGCAGTGACCAGCACGGATGCGGGATCTTTGCCGGTGATAATCAGCACGTGCGCCGTATCGCCCGGCTGGTATGTCTTTTTGTCGGGAACAATCTGCACGCGCTCCCGCGCAGGGCCGCTCCACCACGGCGTTTCACCCGGGGCCCACAAATATGCCGTAGTTTCCACTTCGCGCTTTTCCGGAGTGGCGGCCACTACGCGCACGCGAAATTCGCCCGCGTCGGGAACGGTGAGCTTGACCTGCGCCTTACCGCTGGCGTCAGTCTGGCCGCGCGCGGTGGTGATCTGCGGACCTGCACCCTTGCGCCAGTCCCAGCGATTCATCTCTACGCGGAATGGCGTTTGCACCGGTTTTTTATCGTAGTCTTGCGCAGAGACGGTGACCGTCGCCGTGCTGCCTTTGGTGTAAACGAACGAATCCGGCTCGGCAGTGAGGAAGAAGCTGCCATAAGTCGCGAGCGCAAAGCCGTGGCCAGCGATCTCGCGATTACCGGCGTCGGTAACGCGCGCTTCAATCCGATAAACCAAGTCCTGCTTCTTGCTATCGGTGCGCGTCGGGAACTCGATCTGAAGTTTACCGTCGGCATCGAGCGTGCCGCTCAGCTCGCGCTCCTGCTCGCCGCCGTAGTTGTCGCCCTGGTCGGCGTCAGGATTCTCACCTTCCTGAGATCCGCCGGCTTCATCATCACTTTCCGGGCGTCCCAATGGCCAGTAGGTCGAAGTGTGCACAACCCACTTCACCTTCGCGTTGGCCACCGGCTCACCGAAGTAGTAGCGCGCGTCAATCATGGCCTTGATGGGCTGGCCCTCCAACACGCGCGGAGTCAAGGCTGTCACTTTCACCTGGTATTCGGGCTTCTTGTAGTCCTCCACCGAGAAGCTGACGCCCTCGATGTAACGGTCCTGGCCGGTTTGCATCTGCAGGTAATAGAAGCCCAGGTTAGCGCCAGCGGGAATCGCATAGTCCCAGTGCGCAGTGCCGAGATCGGAGAGCGTCACCGTTTGCTGCCAGATGGTCTGGTAGCTCTGCGGATCGTGCAACTCGAGTCTCAGATCGCGGTCCTGCGGAATCTGGTAGCCGCTCATGGACTCTGCACGCACGATTGTCTTGAAGTGCACGATGTCGCCCGGCCGATACACCGGGCGGTCGGTGTAGGTATAGCCTTTCAGGTTCCGATCTGGCCCCGCGCCGAGGTTCCACGTGCCCGGCGTGTTGATGGCGAACTGATCACCGCTGGTCGCCAGCACGGCGACGTTTTCCGGCTTGGCCTGGTTGAGCGAGGTGTCGAAGAGGGCCTGCTGGTCGACCGCGCTCGCCGCGACTTCCTGCTGATCGATCCACACGCGGACCATTGCTCCCGGAATCGGATCGCCGCTGCGGCGATCGACGACGAAACTCATCAGCCGTCCGGGCGCGGCCTTGGTGATGATTGCAATCTCGGTGATAACGATGACGGTGTAGGCGCGCAGCTTGCCGTCGGTGGCTTCCACCAGATATACGCCTTTGTCCTTGACGGGAATCGGAACCGTTTGGCTCTCCCACTGCTGATGAGCCGGGACCGTCCACTTCCATACCGACACCACCTGTTGCGGGTTGAGCACTGGCACCTGCGCGTAGCCTTCAACCTTCGGTCCCTGTTTCTTTTCGCGCTCACCCAGCCGCCAGAGGCGAATCTTGTGGCGTGATTCAGGCGAAAATTGGGTGCGAATGAAGTCGCGGAACCACGCCCAGACGCGGTGCTTCCAGGCATGGAACTTCTCCAGCCACGTGCGAGCCTGCTTAGGCATTGCCGGACCGCGTCCGCCGAAGCCATGCAGCTCCTGCATTTGGCTGAAAAACTTCAAGGGATCGTTTATGTGATACACGCGGAACTCCAGCGTGCTCACATTGTGGCTATAGACGGAAATCGTTGGGGTCTCGCCTGGCAGATAGGTGCGCTCGCTGGCCAGCGAGAAGAAGGATTCTTTGTCATCCTGCTCCTGGGCGCAAAGCGGCAGAACCAGGCAGAAGCAGAGCAACGCTGCGATAACGGCGCGCTCCGGCCGCATCAGTCTGCCCCTCGCAAAATGTTCCAGCGATAAACGCCAAGAAAAGCAGGGTTGGACGCAATCGGTCGCCAGCGCGCCTCAGGATAGTTCACAAGTTCAGCAACCGACCAACGGCGGATTTCGCCTGGTGATTTTCCCATCGGTCCCGTGTGGTAGATGACGAATCGCTGATCTCCGCCTTCGATCTGGCTGCGGCCGAGAAAGATCATGGCGTGGAATGGCATCTTCTGGCCATCCTGGCGAAAGAACAGCAGATCGCCCGGGCGTGCCCCGGCGAAATCTCTCCCCACCAAGAACGTATTGTGGCGCCAGAGAGTCTCCGCATCGGCGAACT